>QOAL01000178.1 GCA_003978135.1 Thermodesulfatator sp. | reverse complement strand
TCCCGGCTCATGGGAGGAATTGGCGGGAAAGGGCCAGGTGAAACAAAACTTGAGGTTGACAGGAGGAGAATAAAGCAGAGAATTTCCTCCCTGGAACGGGCGCTTCGAGGGCTTGAAAAACAACGCAGCCAGATGAGAAAAAAAAGGAGCAGGGACAGGGTGCCGGTATTTTCAATAATTGGCTACACAAATGCGGGTAAATCCACCCTCCTGAACAGGCTCACCAAGAGCAGTGTCCTGGTGCGCAATGAACTTTTTGCCACCCTTGACCCATCAACCAAGGCATTGTTTCTGGAAGACAGAAAGGTGCTCCTTTCCGACACAGTTGGTTTCATTACCAACATGCCACCTGACATAAAAACGGCATTCAAGGCCACCCTTGAAGAGCTGGAAGATTCAGCAGCCTTTATTCATGTACTGGATGCCTCAAGCCCCTTTATTCTGGAAGAAATAGCCGCCACGGAAGATATCCTAAGAGAAATGAATCTTTCAGAAACTCCCAGGATCACAGTCCTTAACAAGATGGACATTGCCGGGGAAAAGGCGCGAAAAAGGATTTCCAGGATAGAGGGAATCCCCGTATCAGCCAGAACCGGCCAGGGAATCCCGGATCTGGTTGACGCAATCAGGGAATTTCTGGGCTCCAATGGCAACATACAAAGGCCGGAGATACAGATGCCCAGATTGAATTTCGCTGAAGCAGATGCTTTACCCTAAAAGCACTTAGATCCGGTCTACCCTGGCATAGGCCAGTTGTTCTGCAAGCTCCTCGGTAAATTCGCCAGAATACTCCCGGATGGGGAACATTGTGCCGCAGCCCTGGCACCTCAGGGCTATATTTCTTCAGCGCCTGCATAGCTCAAGTTCCTGGCCGCAATGCCTGCACTTGAGCCCTGTACCTTTCTTCTGTCTTTTAAAAAAATACATATCTTCCTGTAACTCGCCTTTTCAGAATCTCAGAAATCACATCATGCTTCCGGTTTTATCTCTTCCAGGTCCTTTGGAGTCTCCACGCTTGCAAACACCACATCTTCTGCATCCACACAGTTCCTGCCTAGATTTGCAAGAACCTTCTTTGGCCCCAGCTCAATGAATGTTCTTATCCCGTCAGAGTACATATTGTTTACAGTTTCGAACCACCGCACCGGTGAAACCATCTGGCGTGCCATGAGTTCCCTGAGTCTTACCGGGTCTGTCTCAGGCCGGGCTGAAACATTGCTGTAGACCGGTATGGCAGGTGGCCTGAATTCAGATTCTGCAAGGAACGAGGCAAACTTTTCTGCTGCCCCTTCCATCAATGGGCTGTGATAGGCACCAGAGACTTTGAGAAGGATGGCCCTTTTCCCCTTTTCCTTGACCAGCTTGCAAAGTTCCTGCACCTGTTCCAAATGGCCTGTCACAACGATCTGCTGCCTGGAATTATGGTTTGCCAGGGCCAGGACCTTGCCGGGAGCTGAAGCCTGCTCTACGAGTCCCTCCAGCTCCTGCCTGCCAAGGCCTATAATGGCTGCCATTCCTCCGGGATTTGTATCAGCTGCCTCTGCCATTAAGCGACCCCTCTCCCGAACCAGGCTGAAACAGGTTTCTGTAGAGAGAACCCCAGCAGCCCACAGTGCCGGATATTCCCCCAGGCTGTGTCCTGCCACGGCCTGGGCATCCAGGCCCTTCTGCCTGGCAGCCATACAGCAAAGGATATCCACTGCAGCAAGACAGACCTGAAGATTGCTGGTCTTGGTGAGCTCGGACATGGGACCCTCCAGGCATAGTTCCATAACCGGGACATCAGTTACACGCCTGGCAGTGTCAAAAAGCTCCCTGGCCCCCGAAACCCTTTGGAGGAACTCCTTTCCCATGCCCACATACTGGGAGCCCTGGCCTGGGAAAAGAAATGCTGTTTTCCCTTTCATTCTTCCATGACCTCCAGGGCCTCGTCTTCATCTTCCAGCTCCTCGGCCTCCTTAATCTTTAGTTCTTCCACAAACTTTTCATACTCATCCGGACTCATGAGATCATCAAGTTCCTGGGGCTGGGCCACTTCGAGAACCATAAGCCAGCCATCATCATAGGGATCTTCGTTAATGATCTCAGGAGAATCTATAAGTTGATCATTGGCCGAGATAACCCTGCCTGATATGGGACAGAACAGCTCTGTTACCTCTCCTAAAGAATTCTCCAGTGTGGCAAAACAATCTGTCTCCACAAATTCATCACCTGTTTCGGGAAGATCTACGGAAGATATGGAGCCTGTCCTTTCCTGGCCGTAATCCGTAATGCCAATAACCGCCTTTTCCTGCCCGTCATCAGGTTTTACCCAGATATGCTCCTCTGTATACAGAAGATCTTCAAGGATAATCATGATTCCTCCTGGTCTTTTTACTTTTCTATCCGCCTATGGATGACATCTGCCTGTCACAAGACGGCACATCACTATTATTTACAAGATACCTGGCTGGTTTCTTGGTTACCGCTTTCCTGAAGACATCTGCCAGCTCCTGGTCTGTTAAACCCTTTCTCAGAATGTCTCGGAGCACTATCTCCCTGTCAGAAAAAAGGCAGAGCCGAAGCCTGCCATCAGCCGTGACTCTCAGGCGGTTGCATTCGCTGCAGAACCTGTGGCTCAGGGGACTGATAAAACCAACAGCTCCCCTGCCACCCTGTATTGAATAAAGTTCAGCAGGCCCTGAAAATGCCTTGCGTCTTTTCTCTTTCAGCCTCCCTAAGCGTGTTTCTATAAGGTCCTTTGCCTGGTCAGATGGATAAAAACACTGCCTCCCCCACCTGGAATCCTTACCTATAGGCATGAACTCTATGAAACGTACCTCCACAGGATATTTTATGGATAGACGTGCAAAATCCGTTATTTCATCGTCATTTTTCCCTCTGATCATTACGAAATTGATCTTAAGGGGCGCAAAACCAAGCTCAAGGCACCGCTGAAGCCCTGCCCATACATCTTCGAAAAGGTCCCTGCCCGTAATTTCGTGAAACCGAGCCCGTTTCAGGGTATCAAGGCTGATATTTATGTGCCTGAGCCCAAGGCCGTACAGCCTGTCTGCCAGGTCTTTCAATGCAACACCGTTTGTTGTAAGGCACAACTCTTCTACACCGTCAAGCACGGATATATCTTCCATGAGCCTTACCACGTCCCTTCTCACCAGGGGTTCACCACCTGTGAGGCGAATCTTCCTTACGCCCTGGTGAGCCAGGACCCGAACCAGTTTTATGATTTCCTCAAAACGAAGAATATTATCATGGGGCATCCAGTTGAAATCTGCCTGGGGCATGCAGTAAAAACAGCGCAGGTTGCACCTGTCTGTTACAGAAAGCCGCAGGTACGTAATCTTTCTTCCAAAGCCATCCACTAACGGTGGATATTTCTTTCCCTTGCTGTCAGGCCGGCTCATCCAGCTTAATCCTCTTCAGCACTGCGCCTGCGGCACCGAGCTTTTCATCCATGTTTTCATAGCCTCTGTTTAGATGATTAAGCCCTGCCACAATTGTCTTTCCCTTTGCAGCAAGACCAGCCAGCACAAGGCAGGCGCTGGCCCTCAAATCTGTTGCCATTACAGGGGCACCTGCCAGGGAAGACACCCCCTTGACAATGGCGCTTCTGCCCTCGATCCTGATATCAGCGCCAAGGCGTCTCAGTTCTGCCACGTGCATGAACCTGTTCTCGAAAATTGTCTCGGTAATAACGCTCAAGCCACCAGCCAGGGACATGAGCACCATTATCTGGGCCTGTAGATCGGTCGGAAAACCTGGATAGGGAAGCGTCTTTACGTCCACGCTCTTGAGTCGGCCCTTCTTTCTTACCAGGACTGAAGTGTTCCCCTTTCTGTCAATAACAAGCCCGGCATCCCTTAATTTACCAATAACCGCATCAAGATGCTGGGGCACCATGTTTTCAATGATCAAATGCCCTCCGGCAGCCCCCACTGCCATAAGATATGTCCCTGCCTCTATCCTGTCAGGAATTATTTTCCAACTCACTGGAGACAGCTCCCTGACCCCTT
>QOAL01000125.1 GCA_003978135.1 Thermodesulfatator sp. | reverse complement strand
ACTCATGATCGACTCGGTCAGGCTTCGGCTCAGGAGCGATGTACCGGTTGGAGCATATCTCAGTGGTGGTATAGATTCCTCTGCTATTACGTCTCTTATTGAGAATTATACTGACAATCCCCTCAAGACCTTTTCCGTGGCCTTTACAGACAGGGTTTACGATGAGAGCAATGAGCAGCAGGAGATGGTCTCCTGGCTTGGCACGGATCACAACGTAATCAGGTGCGGGTATAAAGACATCGCCGGGGCATTTCCAGATGTGGTGTGGCATACAGAAACCCCGATTGTCCGTACTGCGCCCACTCCTCTGTTCCTGCTTTCGGACCTGGTAAGACAGCATGATTACAAGGTGGTGCTTACAGGGGAGGGGGCAGACGAAATTCTCGGCGGTTATGATATCTTCAAGGAGGCAAAGGTAAGGGCCTTTATTGCGCGCAAGCCTGAATCATCCTGCAGACCCCTTCTGCTTAAACGTCTTTATCCCTACCTTGCCTTATCGCCTACAAGGGCCGCGGCTATGGCAAAACAGTTTTTTGAAACAGGCTCAGACCCGGAGGACGATATCTTTTTTGCCCACAGGCCGCGCTGGAAGACAACGTCTTACATTTTGCAGTTTGTAGACAGGGACCTGAGGGAATCCATGTCTGATCCTCTGGAAAGGCTTGAGACAAGTTTTAAACAGCGGCTTTCAGGCAGGGGCTATGATTATTTTTCAAGGGCCCAGTACCTTGAAACCAGGCTCCTGCTGGCAAATTATTTGCTCAGTTCCCAGGGTGACAGAATGGCAATGGCACATTCTGTTGAAGGCAGATTTCCATTCCTTGATCACCGTGTGGTGGAGTTTGCAGGCCGTATTCCTGTCAACATGCGCATGAAGGGCCTTACGGAAAAATACCTGCTCAAGCTTGCAATGAAGGACCTGCTTCCCCGCCCCATATTGGAACGAAAGAAACAGCCCTACATGGCCCCTGATATAATCAGTTTTTTCCGAGGCTCAGAGCCTGACTATCTGGGATATCATCTTTCTGATGAGAAAATAATGTCCGCTGGTCTTTTTAATCCAAGGGCAGTGAGGCAACTGATGAACAAATGCCGCAAAAAGGCCAGGCAGGGCTTCAGGGAAAACATGGCATTTGTAAGTATTTTGTCTACGCAGATACTTTATGACAGGTTTGTGGAAAATTTCAGTGTTCACACGCCTGAAAGACTTGGAAATGTGAAGGTCGCAGGTTGATGCAAACAAGAAGTGTCATTGAGCCGGCCTTCATATCTAGGGCGCCTGAAGAATTTTTCAGCAGACAAGTCTGTGCCAGTCCATGTAACTGGGGGAGGAGAATTTCGAAAAAAAGGAGGGTGAATGTCTAAGGACAATGTAAAAAAAATACGGGAATTCATTTTTGAAAATTTTTTATTTGATGCGGATGAGGGGGATTTGGATAATGACGCATCATTTCTGGAGCAGGGTATCATTGATTCAACCGGGGTCCTGGAATTGGTGGAATGGCTTGAAGAGACCTTTGATTTCAAGATAGAAGACGAGGAGCTGATCCCTGAAAATCTTGACAGTGTAAATCTCATTGCCGCCTTCGTAGAACGTAAAAAATAGTCCATGCGTGTTCATGGCAAAATATGCTAATTCAAGACTATCTCCTTAATTCAGCGGAAAGATACCCTGACAGTCCTGTACTGCTTTACGACAAAAAGACCATTACTTACAGCAGGCTGGCCATGGCGGCCTGGTCCGTGGCTGACTGGCTTTGCAGTATGCACCTCGATCGCGGTTTCAGGGCAGCTATCCTCACAGAAGATCCGTTTGAGTACTTTGCTGCCTATTTTGCCGCCATAATGGCAGGCGGTTTGGCCCTGGGACTAAATTCCCAGACTTCGAGACGGTCTCTTTCTTATTATCTCAATGACAGCAAGGCTTCGGTTCTCTTCACAAATGGCAAGTACATAAAAATACTCAAACAGACAATCAAGGATGTATCAGGACTTGGCCATATTTGCATTTCAGGCAAAAATGTGCCTGAACATTTGCATGAAGCCTCTTGTGAAGATTTCTCTGGTCTTCTGGAAAGGCAAGTTGATTCAGGACGGTTCCAGCTGCCATGGCGCTCTTCCTGTGATATAGCCCAGATCATATATACTTCAGGGACCACTGGAAATCCCAAGGGAGTCATGCTCAGCCACTCATCCCTGGATGCAAACACCAGGTCGATTATAGAATATCTCCAGATCTGTCACGACGACAGGGTGATGGCGGTATTGCCGTTTTTTTATTCCTACGGCAATTCAATAATGCTTACCCATGTGGCAGCAGGTGCTTCCCTTTCTGTAAACCAGAATTTCATGTATCCAAACATGATACTTGAGCAGATGAAAGAGCATGAGGTGACAGGTCTTTCAGGAGTGCCATCCACCTTTTCCATACTGTTGCACAGGTCAGCATTAAATAACTACAGCTTTCCTGTCCTGCGTTACATCACTCAGGCAGGGGCCCCTATGTCTCCATCTGTTGCCTTTGAACTTCAAAAAAAATTTCCTGGGGTGAAGATATTTATCATGTATGGTCAGACAGAGGCCTCTGCCAGGCTTTCGTATCTGCCCCCGGAAGATCTTGAGCGCAAGCCTGGCTCAATAGGAAAGCCCATCCCGGGTGTTGAACTCCAGCTCCTTGATGCTAATGGTAGTCCTGTGCTCCAGGGGAAGACAGGGGAAATCGTTGCCCGGGGAGAAAATATCATGTCAGGATACTGGCGCCGTCCAGAAGAGACGGCAAAGGTCCTGCGACAGGAAGGATTGTGGACAGGAGACCTGGCATATAAAGATAGTGACGGATACCTTTATATAGTGAGCAGAAAGAGTGATATCATAAAATCTGGAGCCCATCGCATTGGCCCGCAGGAGATTGAAGATGTCATAATGGAGCATGGGACGGTTTCCGAGGTGGCGGTTATAGGAATCCCTGACGAGATTCTTGGCGAGAAGATAAAGGCATGCGTGGTATTGAAAAAAGGCCAAAAATGCACGGTAAAAGAGCTTCGGAAACATTGTCGAGCCATACTTCCTGCTTACAAGGTTCCACACACAATAGAATTTTTGCCAGATTTGCCCAAGACATCAACGGGCAAGATAAAGAGATCGGCCCTCAGGGATAGACAGGAGGAGAGCATTTCCTGTTTGTCCCTATCCAAAGCTATTAATTCATAAAAATGGACCGGGGGCATGACTTACAAAAGTGAACGGGCCAAACAGATAATGGCCCCGACAGGTGGCATAACATGAAACGATGCAGCAGATGCATTCTTCCTGAGACATTTCCGGGGATAAAGTTTGATGAAAATGGCGTTTGCAATCACTGCCAGAGGCCTTCAAGGAGTTCTGGCAGGGGAAACAAGAAAGAGTGGGAAGACAAGTTTCTCTCCATCATTGAAGAACACCGTAAAAGGCCAAGTCATGGTTCTTCTTACGATGTCATAATGGCATACAGTGGGGGTAAGGACAGCACCTATACCCTGGACGTTTTTGTAAACAGGTACAATCTCAGGGTACTTGCCTATACATTTGATAATGCATTTATGTCACCCGGTGCCTTCGTCAACATAAGAAATGTTTGCTCCAACCTCGGTGTGGACAGCATGGTAGTACATCCGTCTCCAAAGATGCTGAAAAGGATTTTTCGTACTGCCTCCACAAGGCCAATGTATTCTCCAAAAACCCTTGAGCGCGCCAGTACGATTTGTACCTCGTGCATAGGCATGGTAAAATTTTCCATGCTGAGAACCGCCATTGAAAAGAATATCCCCTTTGCAGGTTTTGGTTGGTCTCCGGGCCAGGCGCCGCTGCAATCGTCGGTCATGAGGACCAACGCCGCACTTATGAAGGCTTCCCAGCAGGCTATTTACAAACCGCTTCATGAAATAGCAGGGGACGCCATAAATCCTCTTTTTGTATCCGACGAACAGTTCAGCCAGCCTGAAAGGTTCCCGTGGAATATTCATCCCCTTGCATTCCTGG
>QOAL01000196.1 GCA_003978135.1 Thermodesulfatator sp. | reverse complement strand
TCGGGATGTCCCTGTCAGAAAAGAAAGAGGAGCATTCCCTGTTTGTCCTAATAGTCCGGGGACCTTGGGGACGAACATTCCTTTCAAGATTCACCAACAGCCGCTGTGCAGGCTACAGACTCTTTCTGGATACATACATTGACAATCTTACAAACTTGAGTGCGGCTAAAGCTGGCTTCCCCTTGGTGAAATCTTGAAAGAAATGTCTCGTCCCTCTCATATTATGAGTTCGGAGCTGTCAGCTCATATAGATAAAAGAGGTAAGGAGCATATACCTAACTTACGATAGTGAACGGGACAAACAGGCAATGCTCCCGAAAGAAAGTCCAAATTTCACGGATGTCCTCTATCGGCTCAAGTTTATAGGAAAAAATAGACGAATGTTGACCTAGGTCAATGTTAATATTTTTTGTCCGGTTAATCTTGTTTATTAATAAGGAGCCTGGTTATGAGATGGAGTGATCAAGCCCTGAAGGAGATGGAGCGCGTTCCCTTTTTCATCAGGAAAATGGTGAAGAGAAAGGTTGAAGAATTCACGCGCCAGCAGGGATCAGACCTGGTAAGGCCATATCACCTTGAGGAATGCAGAAGGAGGTTCATGGCAAACCAGGAAAACGAGGTCAGGGGCTATCGCCTGGAAACCTGTTTTGGGGCCAAGGATTGCGAAAATCGTGTCCTGGGCCCCAATACCCTTGTGGAACGTCTTGAAGAGTTTTTGGACAAACAGGACCTGCAACAATTTTTGAGAAAAAGGGTTAAGGGCCCATTGAAGATGCACCATGAGTTCAGGGTATCTGTATCATTTTGCCCCAATGCCTGTTCTCGTCCCCAGATAGTTGACCTGGGCATAATTGGCGCTGTCAGACCGGCAGCAATCAGTTCCGAGTGCACATTTTGCAACCTGTGCCTGGATAAATGCAGGGAGGGAGCAATAGAGCTGCCTTCTCACGGCAAGCCTTTGATTGATTATGAAAAGTGCCTTTTCTGCGGACACTGTACCAGTGTTTGCCAGCCCTCGGTCCTGGAAAGAGAGAAAGAGGGATTCAGGGTCATGGTAGGTGGAAAGCTGGGACGGCATCCGCAGCTTGCCTATGAACTGCCCGGAATATTTGTTCAGGAACAGGTTCTCGATATAGCAGAAAAAGTTGTTGATTTTTACAGGAGACAATGCGCTGGCGGGGAACGCCTGGGCGTACTTGTCAACAGGGTCGGAATTAAAGAGTTTTACCGATTCCTTGGACTCCCTTACGGGAAAAAATAATAAAATGAGAGGTAACAGATCATGTTTTGTTTTCAGTGTGAACAGACAGCAAAGGGAACAGGTTGTACCAAGATAGGAGTGTGCGGAAAGAAGCCGGATGTTGCAGCCCTCCAGGATCTTCTTATCTACGCCCTGAAAGGCCTGTCTCTGGTTGCAGTAAAGGCAAGAGAGGTGGGAGTTAGTGACCCGGACGTAAATACCTTTACCTGCGAAGCGACCTTTTCAACACTTACCAACGTGGATTTTGATCCTGACAGGTTTGTTGATCTTGTTAACCGCTGCGTTGAACTCAGGGAGCAACTCAAGGAAAAGGTCAAGGCAGCAGGAGGAGCGGTGGAGTTTACTGAAGAACCTGCAAATTTTCAGCCTGGCGCAAACCGTGAGGAAATGATAAGGCAGGGCGAAATGCATGGTGTTTTGTCCAACGGAGATCTTGACGAGGACAAGCGTTCCCTGAGAGAAACCCTCATATACGGCCTGAAGGGAGTGGCTGCCTATGCAGACCACGCCCGCATTCTGGGACAGGAGGATGATGAGCTGGACAGCTTCATGCACAGGGCTCTTGCTTCCAGTCTCAGGAAAGATATGAGCCTTGATCAGTGGGTAGAGCTTGTTCTTGACTGCGGCAAGGCAAATCTCAAGGCCATGGAGCTGCTGGATGCCGGAAACACGGGCCGCTATGGCCATCCCGTGCCTACAGAAGTTCCCCTTGGAGCAAAGAAAGGCAAGGCAATCCTGGTTTCAGGCCATGATCTCAGGGACCTTGAAATGATCCTTCAGCAGACAGATGGGAAAGGCATAAATGTCTATACCCACGGAGAGATGCTTCCATGCCACGGCTATCCTGAACTGAAAAAATATCCACATTTTTACGGCCATTACGGGACCGCCTGGCAGAATCAGATCAAGGAGTTCGCTAAATTCCCAGGTTCCATCGTAATGACCACAAACTGCATCCAGAAGCCGAAGGAATCCTATTTTGACAGGATTTTTACAACAGGTCTTGTAGGATGGCCTGGAGTCACCCATATAAAGGACAAGGACTTCTCCCCGGCCATTGAAAAGGCCCTTGAACTTCCAGGATTCACAGAAGACACTGACAAGGGAAGTGTAATGGTGGGCTTTGGCAGGAACGCTGTCTTGTCTGTTGCCGACAAGGTTATCCAGGCAGTCAAGGACGGAAAGATCAGGCATTTCTTCCTGGTGGCAGGTTGCGACGGTGCAAAGCCGGGCAGGAATTACTACACGGAATTTGTGGAAAAGGTCCCTGAAGACTGTATTGTCCTGACCCTGGCCTGCGGGAAGTTTCGCTTTTTTGACAAGAAACTCGGAGATATAGAAGGAATTCCCAGGCTTCTTGATATCGGCCAGTGTAACGATGCCTACTCAGCCATCATGATTGCAAGCGCCCTGGCGGATGCCTTTGGCTGCACAGTCAATGAGCTGCCTCTGTCAATGGTCCTGTCTTGGTATGAACAGAAGGCGGTTGCCATCCTTCTGACGCTTTTTGCCCTGGGTATAAAGGATATAAGGCTCGGCCCCAGCCTGCCGGCCTTTATAACGCCAAACGTGCTTGACGTGCTCGTGAAAAACTACAACATTATGCCCATAAAAACGCCTGACGAGGATCTCAAGGCAATACTGGGATAAAAAACCGGAATAATGAATGCGAGCATCCCCTGTTTGCTAAGGACAAGCAGGGGATGCTCCCTTTTCGTCCTTTTTTATAAATGATAATGCAGCAATCTGCCAGTTGATTCAACCGGAAGCCGCCTTGTGGGCTGCCAGCTGCCTGCCGCTGTCAGTTGCAAGCTTATCCGAAAGTTCCTTCCAGTCATCTGTTCCCTGTATCTGGAACTCAGCTATTGTAAGGGCATCCTTGATAACATTCCAGTTTTGTTTGGCCTGTTCTGACAATGAATTGCCGGAAGTACCCTGGAGCAAAAGTTCCAGGGCATCCCTGGCCTGCTGTTCTTCAGCTCCTATCCTCTCCAGCACCTTTTGGGCCTTTATCTGTATCTCACTCATATCCTGCCTGGAAACATCTTCCGGCAGGAAGAGCAAGGAAAATCCTGCCAAAAGGACAAGCCCCAGGTCTGCCCCTTCCTTTTTCCCGAGCTCCTCACACAGTTCCAGAAAACTTGAGGCCCGGGCCACGTGCTTGCTGTTATTTTGATACAGGGAGCGGATTTCCTTCAACATCTTTCCTTTGAGAAGCTTCAGCTTGCCATCTCCAGCCTTATCTGCAGCAGCGCTTCCCAGGCAGTGCTCTGCATAGGGGCAATAGGCAGCACAGCCAAAATCCATTTCTGGATTGGGGACATTTTCTCCGCAGCCAGGGCATTTGCGCCTGGTATCGTCCTTGAAGAATTCTATCATTTCCCCACAGTTGGGGCACTTGACATCAAATATGGCACCAGGCCGCCAGTATCTGCTGTCTTGTCCAGGGCATTTCATGTTTTTGATCCGTTATTTTTATTGTTGAGCCTGGCGAATAAATCATTTACCAGGAGAGCTGAATAAAAGTGTTCTTGCTCAGATGCCTTTCTGTTGCCTGTAAGTATTAATCATAGTCATTTCCTTTCCCTGTTGAAAGAGGGTTTTTTAAGTGTATGCTTTATTCAGCAATTTCAGTGTTCTTGCCAAAATATTTTACGCGGTTTAGGGTGGCCCAAGGGATCATTACCATTAAGGCAAAATATGTTTTTTTAACCGCTGCTCAAATCCATGGAGCTGACAGTCTCGGACAAGAGCCGGA
>QOAL01000191.1 GCA_003978135.1 Thermodesulfatator sp. | reverse complement strand
TTTCAGGGTGTAGCCTGGTTCCAGGCTTTCGGGGGCTGTTGTAATCTCAACCATGGACCCAGGCCCTCACCCTGACAAAACCTTAAACGGATTATTCACTGTATCCGGCCTCCATGTCAAGATATGCAAGTTGAAACAATGTTATTCATGAAGCCCTGCCATGAGACATTGCGCCGCACCTAGAATGCCAAGATACGGCTCTGTTACAACAAAGACCGGTATAGATCTTAGAAGGCCTGACATCCTGCCCTTATCCTCAAAGGCCTGTATAAAAGGGCTTTTTTGAAGAAAATCCAGAAGCGCCATGGTCACGCCACCTGCAAGAAAGACCCCGCCGGAGGGCAGGCATTTCAGGGCAAGATTGGATGCCTCGTCGCCGTAAGCCTTGAAAAAGAAATTGATTGCCTCAAGTGCCTGTCTATTTTTCTGCCTGGCAAGTGCTGTCACGTAGGCAGGCCTCTTTTTCCGGTCTACTGCCAGAAAGTCATTCAACTTTTTGGCATCGTGCCTGATAAGAAATTCATATATTTCAGCCAGGCCGGATCCGGACAGAATCCTTTCAAAGCTCACATGTCCATATATGTTTCGAAGATGCATGAGAAGTTCCATGCCGGTATCGTCTCTCGGTGAAAAACTGGCATGGCCTCCTTCGCTCCTGAGAACCTTCCAGTTTTGACTGCATCTTACGACAATAGCCTCTCCCAGGCCTGTGCCTGCCCCAAGGATGGCTTTTGTGCCGAAGGCATCTGGCTGCCCACCTCCGATATGGAGTAGTCTTTTGTCTTTAACTGCCAGAAGGCCCCATGCAGCTGCCTCAAAATCATTCAGGACTATGCACTTCCTGAAACCAAGTTCCTGTTTTATTGCTTTGCAATCAATATTCCAGGGGATATTTGTGCCCTTTACCTCTTCTCCAGACACCACCCCTGCTGCAGCAAAGGCAGCGTAGTCAGGAACGGTTTCATGGCAATCCTTTAAAAAAGTCTTCAGGAGATCTATGGCATCTTTGACCTGGTCAGTAGGATAGATCTTGATTTCCAGGACAGTACTATCCCGAACAATCGCCATGCGGGCATTGGTGCCCCCTATATCAGCACAGAGAAGTTTCAATTTTTGCTGTTTTATTTTTCGTCAGGCCATCCAATGGGTACGCACAAAACAGGGCAGGGAAGAAGCCGAACCACCTTCTCCACAGTGCTTCCGAAAAAAATTTCTTCTATTTGTCCGCCTTTTCCCCTGCTTCCGTAGCCGCCCATGAGGATCAGGTCCACCTGAAAATCCCTGGCCTTCAGGGCAATTTCCTGAAAGGGAGTGCCGGCAGAAACTATAGTATCCTTTACCAGGTGACGTTGAGGCCATTCCTTGAGAAAGCGCCTGAATGCCTGGGTGGCCTGGTTATTAAGGCGCTCCAGAACCTTTTCCAGGGGTTCCTTGGCAAACTTGGAGAAGTGTTCTGCTTCTCTGGTGTCCACCACATGCATGAGGATGAGCTCTGCCTTGTATACTTCGGCCAGCCTGGCCGCATAATTCAGTGAATTCAATGCACATTCTGAAAAATCAGTTGGTACCAGTATAAGGGAAATGTTCATTTCTCTCTCCGAACAAAAGCAAATATTTGTGTACTCCAGCCGTCCTTTTCAATTTCAAAGACCGTCTCCATGCCAAGTCTTTTCATGGTAGGTCCCGGCCTGGACCTGGCTGAGGAACGATAGCCGGAAAGGACCAGGAACCCGTTCCTCTGCAGCGTGTTAACCAGGTTGTCTAAAAGACTGTTAAGCACGGATGGGGTAAGATTGGCCACAATAACATCCTGTTTTTCCAAATTCAATGCATCAATAGGCTTCGATGTCATTGTGACAGTATCAGCTGCCTGATTTATCAAGACATTCTGCCTTGCGTTTTTGATTGCATTTTCATCTATGTCCACTCCTATAATTTCCATTGCCCCTAATTTTGCAGCTATTATAGCAAGAATGCCGCTGCCGGTTCCCACGTCCAGCACCCGTGCACCCTTTAAAATTCCCCTTTTATGAAGATAGAAGAGCGCAGACGCTGCACCGAGGGTTGTAGGATGCCTTCCACTGCCAAATGCCCATCTGGTTTTCAAAAGGATTGCCTTAAGGGGAGGGGAGGTTATGGATGTCAGTGAAGTCTCGTCTCTGCCAGCTATGTTTAGGATTCTCCAGCCATCATCAAGGGGTATCTCAGAGATATCCAGGGCACTTTCATCAGTGCTCCCGTCCGAGACTTCTATCTCTATTTTTTCGAGGAAATCAGGATCATTCCTGTAAATGTGTTCGAGTCTGTCCAATACTGTCTTCAGGTAGGAGTCAATCTCGGCCTCGGAAAGATAACCCTGAAAAATTATTGTATCTGTTTCAATGCGAGTGCTTGTATGTCTGGGTGCCGAAGAAAATTTCTTGTCAAGAAACCTTTCCTTGAAGATATCCAGATCCCCCTGGCTTGAACCAGGAAGCCTGATCTTGAGCAGGAGGCACCTGTCATGGACCATCTTCATCTTGAGGCGGAGGATGTGTTTTTTTATAGTGAGCTATGAGTCTTTCAAGTTCATTGAGTTTTTTATTTGCAGATGAAAGTTCCTTCTGTGCCTCGTCAAATTGGTCCAGCTCTATTGCCAGACGGGCGTCTTCTATTTCAAGGGAAATATTGCCGGCCTTTATATTAAGCTCATCTGCGTCCGAGGGGATGCCAGCGAAAATTTCATCGGCCCTTGAACGCAGATCCTTGTATGCCTTGTTCAGTTTATCTTTTTGCTGAAGGAGAACAGCCTTGGAGGCAGTATAGGCCTCCTTGGCCTTTTCATCTGCCCTTTTTGCCAGGAAAATGGCCTTTCTGTATGAACGCTTTGAGGCGTAATATTTGGCTTTTTCGAACAGTGCAACTGCCTCGTCCCACTTTTCCGGACAGTACTTCTGTGCCTCTGCCACCTGTGCTTTTTCAAGGCTGGCAGCAGCCTCATCCCTGCGTGTCTGCCATTCCTTTTTCAGTTTTGCACTGGGAGTTTTTTCGGCAATTTTCAGCAGTTCTTTTTTAATTTCCTCCTTCAATTCTTGGGTCAATTTTTGCGGATCAGAAAAGGTAAATCCTGAAAGGAATACCAGGCAGGCCATAAGCGGGATTAGCTGGAGGCAGGCGCGAAGCCGGCCTCTACCTTGTTGATGGTTGTAAGACATCTTGATCCCTCATGACAATGGCATGGCTTGATTTTATAGAAGTGCTACCTGTCCTGTTTCAAGCTTAGATTCGAGGTGATGTGGTCCCTGATCCATCTACCATCCCACCACTCAACCGGGTTAATAAAGTTACCCGACAGCATCATGCCAAAATGGAGATGGTCACCTCCTGCTAGACCCGTGGAGTCTGTAGTGCCTATTACCTGGCCCTTTTTTACCACCTGTCCCTTGGTAACACTCATCTGGTTCAGATGTGCATAGAGGCTCATGAGGCCAAGGCCGTGGTCTATAACCACCGTGTTGCCATATATACCGTTATCAGCACAAAAGACGACCTTGCCACTGTTGGAGGCAGTAACCGGCGCATGCATGACAGAGGCAATGTCCACACCCATGTGAAAGGCCTGGTCTATTTCACGGCCCTTGTAAAAATAATGTCTTTCATCTGCAAATCCTGCCTTTCTGGCACCTGGAAATCTCCTGAAGGCACCGTGCCATAATATCTCAGGAGCGGACTGGAAGGAAAGGCCGAGAAGGAATTGATTGTTTTTCCGTCTGAGGTCCTTGTTGACCTTGAGAAAGATATCAATCAATGAGGGACCGGCAAGATCCGGATACCTGGAAGCAAAGCCCGGCATTTTTCGTTGCAGGAATCTGTCCGTAATGTTGATTTTGTCCTGTACCTTTCTCCTTGGAAAAATCCGGAAGGCAAGGCCTCCTACGCCGATATTTCCCGCCTCATCCCATGCCTTGACAACGATTCCAGCCGGGTGATCCATATTGAAAGGAATGCAGAAGAGTGCCCTGTAAATATTGTCATCTCCCCTTACGGCATGAAAAAA
>QOAL01000111.1 GCA_003978135.1 Thermodesulfatator sp. | reverse complement strand
TTTCCGCGAGGCTGAAGATTAAGAGGTCCTCTCATTTCAAGTCACTGCGGGGCAGCACGCATTTCCATTGGCAAATCTCCTGGTAAACAGCCAAATCTTTTTTGGCAGCCTATTTGCAGTCCTTCTTCTACCAGGAGGTATATGCCATGTTCAAACCCGGAAAAAGATTGACAGCAGTCCTGTTTTTAGCAGCTTTTGTGGCTCTTAGCCCTTGCAGGGCAAGTGCAGAAGAGGGAGTGCTCCACATGCTGTTAAGATCGGTTGTAGCCATACCAGAGGCGGTTCTTAATTCTCTGCACGGCCCTGTCAAAAAAAATACAAGCGAGACAGATACGCGGCTGACCATACGATACCCCTATCCGGTCCAGGCAAATTATACCCAGAGCTATCAATATGCAGTGCCACCGGATGTCTCCATCAACAGCAGCCCAGGTTATGTCACTTACAATGTAGTTCGTGAACAGGCTCAATTGGCGCCGACAGGGGAAAAGGCAGATACACACATTTATGGCCCACTGCCCTTTAATGAATAAAATATCATGAAGAAAGCCCGGGTAAAGGCCTCCATATTATGCCTTCTGCTTTTATACGTACTTTCCAGTCTTCCTGCGGTATCAAGGGCAGATTCTGCTTGTCCGTCCTGCCATTTTGACGCCCTTTCCCAGGAACTTTCCCAAAGGCTTTTACACAATGCCCGTCTTAAAAAAAATGCGTCCCTCAGGATCCTTGTGGTGAACTTTGTGGACCTCAGCCAGCTTCACTGCACGTCCAGATTTGGACAGCTACTGCCTGAAAAGCTCAGAAATCAGCTATTGCACTCAGGTTGGCAAATTATAGAAGCCAGGAGGGGTAAAAAGGTTGAAATCGAGGAGGATACAGGGCCCTTTATCCTGTCAGACAGGACCAAGGACCTGGCACGAAAAATCCAGTGCAGTGCTGTCCTGGCGGGCACATATCTCTATCACAAGGGAACCATTACAGTAATTGCAAAGCTTATATCCGTGCCAGATAATGCCATATTGTCATCTGCAACAATAGAAACAGAATGTGACCCCTACATCTTCGCCTTGTTAAGACCCGAGGGCTTCGGCTGCCCGCAGTCCCAGGCGTTCATCAGGATCAAACCTTTCCCGGGAGACGAATTCCCTGGCACTGATAACATGGAATCCTATTACCAGTATAACTACCCCAAGGAGGACTCGTTCAATGAAACTGACTGATATGATATCAAGGCTGCTTTGCCTGGCTGCCATGGCAGGAGCGCTGCTTTTAAACGGCGCATGCTCAAAGGAGCCTCCACCGCAGCCTCCGGTTGTAATAAACCTTAATTCTCCTGCCACGGTTACCCCTGAAGAATCTCCTGATGACAAGCAGGTGAATAAAAAACAGACTGCAGGGGCTGGAGCCTCTAACAGCTTGTCATCACCCGCACCTGCTGCCCGACAGGAAGTCCCAGCGTACCAGGCACCTTCCTTTGACATTGAAAACATGGATGAGGCGTCTTTTTTCAATTTGCAAATCCATGAGATGGCAGTTCAGCTCATGAAAAATTTCCACATTGATCCTGGACCTGAAGGACCAATTGCAGTTGCAACATTCGTGGACCTAAACAACCTGTATCGAACCAGCCCCTTTGGACGCTACGTAGCCGAACAGCTAATGGGAGAACTGCAGAGGGCAGGATTCAATGTAGTGGAAATTAGAAAAACAGAAACCATAATGATCAAGGAAAAATTCGGGGAATACGGCCTTTCCAGAGATGTCCAGGAAATAGCCCAGGAGTCTTCTGCAAGCTATGTCCTTGCCGGGACCTATGTGACAAGGGGCAGATATATCATGTTGAATGCCAGGCTCATATCCAACCAGAATAACATGGTGGCTTCGTCTGGACTAAAGATCCTGAGACGCGACCCGTTCCTGGATAAGATGCTTCGACCCACGGCAAGCCCGGAAGACGGCAAGGCTGTCAGAATACCCATCAAGGAGCTTGGCCAGATTTCTGACATCAAGATTCTGTCAGAATCCTGACTATGGAGAGATAATGAACGGGAAAAGCTCGTATAGACCGGTCCTTTTTATTCCTGTCCTGCTGATTCTCGGAATGACTCAACTCCTGAACGGATGTGCAGGCAGCACAGCAGGGAACAACAGCAGTGCCAGAGGTACAACTGCCCGGCCAGAAATGAAAATCAGCACCGCTGCTGCCATGCCCTCGTCTAATGTACTGCCGAGCATCTTTCAGGTGGCCCAGGGCCTTGCATTTCAGCTTTCCCGTAATCTCAGGGAAGGGGACATGGCTTCCTGGCCGTGCATTGTCACAACATTTGCAGATATAGACAATCTCGATTCGTCTTCCAGGTTTGGCAGGCTCCTGGCCGAGGCGGTAAGCTCCGAGCTTTTCAGGCAGGGTGCCGTTATCCGGGACGTGAGGTCAGCAAAGGCATTGCTTGTGCAGCCGCGTAAGGGAGAACTTATCCTGAGCCGTAACATCAAGGCCTTGCCGGGGGACACCGGAGCACGGGCGGTAATCGCCGGCACTTACGCCAGGGGCGCATCCTCTGTGGCTGTAAACATCAGGATGATAGACCTTGAGACAAGGGCGGTTATTTCCGTTGCCATGACAGAGCTTGCAAGGACCCGTGCAATTGAGGCTCTTTTATTGGAACCAGCCCAAAACAGGTCACTTAAAAATCCAGTACCCACTTCCTATGACAGACAGATTTTCTAAAAAGACTTCCTGGTTACCTTTAGTGATTCTTTTTCTCATTGCCTGCCCTTTTATTCTCTCGGGATGCGCCGGCAGCAGTTTTTTCACTACTGACATAAATGACAGGCAGATCAAAAAACCTGTTCCCAAGCTGAATGTGGTAATAATGCCAAAACAGCATACCGATCTTTCAAGATATAGGGCCCTGATGATCCCGGTTTTCATGGCAGGGGCTCAGGAACAGCACTGGGGTCAGTCTGTAACCAACCTGGTACGATCAGTAGTGCTCCAGGAAGGAGTATTCGGCACACTTGAACTATTTCCAACTAATAATCCCGGAGACCAGGAGATCATGAAGCAGGCACGGGACAGGGGTTTTGACTACCTTCTCGAAATATCCATGCCTCCTGTCATCGAGCCCTCGGGGGATTCCGAAGGATGGGTGGCCCTTCACTTGCAGGTAATCAGCGTGGACAAGGGCTATTCACTATGGAGAATTTACGGAGAGGCACAGCTCATACCCCAGCCTACCCTTCATTGCCTCATGGGCCAGCGGGCCTTTGTCCCTGCTCCCTCTGTAGGCCAGGGTATTGTGAGCATCACAAGACAGATGGCCATGGTCATGAGACAATAGGCAGGAAGCGTTCCCAGTTTGTCCCGTTCAATTGTAAGAGATCACAGGGCAGCGCACCTGCTGTGTTGGCTGGCTCTTCAAGTACAGGGAGTACGTCGGCGCACCCGCCGCCTTTCATCTTCAGCACCATGTAACCGCTTACTGGGGGGCAATAACCACTGTGAGTGGCTGACGGTTTAGTTGCACGGAAGTTTGTAAGATTCTCCGGGGGGTTCCCCAGACTATGAGGACAAAATGGGGATGCTGTCAAAATCACAGTATCCTGGTCTTGAAATTGTTGAAGCCAGTGGCCATCTTAGTTTCTGGTCAGCAGAAGAGCCGAAACTGATCTGTGCCATGGCCAGACTTCCTGTCTGCCTGATGTCACTTGATGAATCAGCATACCGGAGGTGCATTCATGGATATCGTCAAGGGCTTTGACGGATTTTTTGTTGATGAAATCGAGTCTGCCGAAGAAAAGCTGCAAATCCAGATAAGTCCCCATTCAAAGCTTTATCTTCTTCATCTACTGAAACACCTTTCAGAAAGCAGCGATTTTTTCTTCTCGGACGTGGTACAGGACAAGCCCCTGAGCATTGTAATAATGGAAGCTCTGCACAAGAATCTCTTTGAAAAGACCAGGGACCTAAAGGCAGTTGGTGACCTCTCCCTTATATTTTCAGGCCTGTACCCCGAACACCTGACGCGGAGAACCGTTGACAT
>QOAL01000015.1 GCA_003978135.1 Thermodesulfatator sp. | reverse complement strand
CTTGATCTTGCCCTCCTTTGCCAACTCCTCGTACTGGACATTTGTAATGACGTTCGGGTTGCCCCATGCCAGGTGAGGAAACTCATCCTCGGCAGGAACATAAGGCTTCCAGCCAGAGGCCAGGACAACTGAGCCTACTATTTTTGCATCCGGGTCTTCTTCCATATAATCATGGCGACCCTCGTTCTTTTCGTCGTAAAGCTTTTTCTGGTCGTCGGCAGAAAGCTCATTGCCGTTTTCATCCAGCTTTTCCTCGTCGGTCAAGGGCACCGGTGCATCCCATTCAGACTTGGTTCCAGCCTCCTTGAGGGATACCCTGAAGGCACCGGGCACGCCGCCGATCCTGGCAATCTCGGTATTGACATACACCTCGATATTGGCGTTCTCGTTTACCTTGCCAACGAGTTCATCTACCACTGGATCCATGAGCCTGCCATAATCTGGGCCCAAGGGAATCTGCTTTCTCATCTTGCGTGCAAAACCGCCAAGCTCCTCGTCCTTTTCAACAAGGATGACGTTTTTGCCTGCATTCGCCGCCTCGAGCGCGGCAGTAAGGCCTGTCACACCGCCTCCGATTACCAGCACGCCTTCATTGGCATCCTCCATCTTTTCGGGCTCGGGCAGCTCAGCCTTCTGGCAACGGGTGACTGCCATACGGATATAATCCTCAGCCAGCTCCTGAATATGCTCCTTTTCCTTCTCAGGATCCTCTGCATCCTCTGGAATCTGATGACTCCATGCCACCATTTCCCTGAGACTGGTCTTTTCCACAAAAACACCGGGAATATTCAGCCCTTCATAATTGTACCGGATAGATACCCCGCAACAGCTATGGCGTTGAGCTCCTCAGCTTCCACGTCCGCCTTGATCATTTCGAATCCCGCCGGGGAATAGAGGTCATCGTGTTTCTTGGCAACAGCTACGCCGAGTTCGCCGGTAGCAAGCTCCAAGAGCTTGTCTACATCCACAGCATCAGCAATACCGTCTCCTGTATATATGTATAATCCAATCTTTTTTGACATTAGCCTGCCCTCCTCACAAGTGTCTGAACAGCCTTGAAGGCTGCGGCTGTGGCGCTCTGGGCTGACGAGACAACGTCAATGGGCCTCAAGGCACAACCACAGGGAATAATGCCCTCCTTGGGCACAACAAAACCGTCCTGATCATATTCAATTCCGGGTATCTTTGTTTCTGCACCAGTGGGCTGCATTCCTGTGGCAAGCACTGCCATATCCACTTCCTGTTCCTTCTTGCCACCTCCGATGGTATCTTCTGCCACCAGCTTCACGCTTCCCGGAGCAGAACCCGGCTGTATATCCGCAACCTTGCCCTTTATGAAGTGAACCTTTTCATCATCCTTGAGCTTCTTGTAAAAATTTTCATACTTTCTGCCTGGA
Source organism: Thermodesulfatator sp. (assembly GCA_003978135.1). Taxonomy (GTDB): domain Bacteria; phylum Desulfobacterota; class Dissulfuribacteria; order Dissulfuribacterales; family QOAL01; genus QOAL01. Next base: position 2,653 of record QOAL01000015.1, on the reverse strand, counting down.
GAACGAATATCAATGTAAAAGACATACACCTCGATATCAGGTGACTGCTCTCTCAGATAGGTAATCTGCTTGAGGGTGGCCATGCAGCAGATATATGAGCAGAATCCAAGGTGGTTCTCATCCCTTGACCCGGCACACTGTACGAATCCCACGGTCTTCGGCTCTTCATTGTCTGAAGGCCTCAGGATCTTTCCCTCGGTAGGACCGGACGGAGAGGCCAGCCTTTCCATCATCATATTGGTGATGACATTTTCAAATTCACCAAATTTCAGGTTGTCAATCTTGTTGGGATCATAGGGTTGCCAGCCCGTGGCCATAATGATAGCACCTACGTTGAGGCTGACTGTTTCCTCGCCCTGGGAAGGCTCAACATGGCCTTCCGGCATGGCGGCCTTTATAGCCTCTATCTCAGATGCATCCACGCTCTGGTCAAGCACACACTGGTGCGGATAGGCCATGGGATGCGGCATGTAAAGGGCCTTCCTGGTATTCATGCCGAAATTGAACTCGTTCGGGATCTCAGTGGTGGCTGCCGCCTCTCCAGGCTTGCAATTTGTGCACTGGGGAGTGGTTCCCCTGGGTTTCACCTTGATGCTAACCTTGAAACCTCCAGGGCCGCCGCTTACTGACTGGACATCGGCCATTGTGTAGAAGGTGATTCGTGGATTCGTCTTGATCCTTCTGAAATTCATTTCGAGTCCGCAGGTGGGTGGACAAATCTTGGGAAAGTACTTGTTAAGCTGGGCAACCCTGCCGCCCAGATAGCTTTCCTTTTCCACCAGATAAACGTCGTAGCCCATTTCAGCGGCCTCGACGGCGGCTGTAATTCCACTGAAGCCTCCGCCAATTACTAAGATGCTATCACTCATCTCCCCGCTCCTTTTTATTTTATTTTTTTACCGCAAACTTTTGTAGCAGCTTTGAGATAATACAGTACAAGTGATCCACGGCCAGGCTCTGCCGAAAACATGCCCGTGGCGCACCTGTAACTGTAAAAGATAAAAAAATGCCAGGCACCGTTCTACGGTGCCTGGTCAGTTATACTAATTTCCTGAACATTTGCCAATATCTAATTGGCCATGCCTCAAGTCAGTTACGAAATGATCTGATGGCACTTTTTCTTCATACAGGTCCACTCGCCGGAGTTGGGATCGTACTTGGAGTTTACAAAGCACTTCCAGCCACCCTCGTCGAAGCCCTTGTCATCAACCTGCATGAAGTCACCACGATAGTAGAAGCCAGGATACCTGGATTCCTCGCGGTACTGGATGTGACGGAGATGATCCTCAACGGTCCAGATCCTGTGGAGGTTCTCCCATGCCCTGAGGAGCTCATGGAGTCCGCCTGCTGCCATCTTTTCCGAATCTTCCCTGAGCCACTGGAGGTGCCTCATGACGATTTCCAGGAGATGGCCATTGGTCATGTAGTATGGAGACCAACCGCCGCCGTACTCGTCAGTGTACTTCATCAGGCGCTCCATCATGTGACGAGGCTTGATGTAGTTGGGGTTGACCATCTCGTGAGTAGTAGCGGCCACATTGTCATAGTAAACCTTAACAGGCTTGTATATTTCTTCCTTGAGCTCTTCCTCACTCTGCTTGAGAGATGGAGCAAAGTCTGCATTGTCACGGATATACTTGGCCATGGCCTTTGCAGCCATACGGCCTTCTGCATGAGCACCAGAGGAGAACTTGTGGCCGGATGCGCCAACACCGTCACCAGAGGTAAACAGGCCGTTGACTGTAGTCATCCTGTTGTAGCCCCACTTGTAGTCATCGGGTACCCAGTCCTCATCGGGGCCGCTGACCCAGATGCCGCAGCAGCCGGAGTGTGAACCAAGCATGTAGGGCTCTGTAGGCATAATCTCAGAACCTACCTTCTCGGGCTCAACGTTCATGGATGCCCAGAGGCCTGCCTGGCCGACTGACATGTCAAGGAAGTCTTCCCATGCCTCTGCTTCAAGTTCCTTCCAGTATTTCTTGAGGGCCTTCTCGTCCATTCCCTCTGCCTTTTTCTGCTCAAGGAATGCATTGAGTGCAGCGGCAGTATCCATAAAGATAGGACCGCGGCCTTCCTTCATCTCGAAGAGCATCAGGTGGTTACGCAGACAGGTGGGTGTAACTGCTGACTCACTGTATGGTTTGTACTTGGCAAGCTCTGCCTTGGCTGCATCACTCTTTACATAATGCTCACCATTGCCGTTGACAACTGTTGCCTTGAAAAGCAGGAACCATGCGCCAACAGGGCCATAACCGTCCTTGAAACGGGACGGGGTGAAGCGGTTTTCCATCATGGTCATCTCGGCGCCGACCTGCATGCACATTGCGTAGGTGGAACCAGCGTTCCATACAGGGTACCATGCACGGCCCTTACCTTCGTCAGTTGACCTTGGACGGAAGATGTTGACTGCACCACCGCAGGCCACCATGATGGCCTTTGCCTTGTAGATGCAGACCTTGTTCTCGCGTGTGCTGAAGCCTACTGCACCTGCGATTGTATTTTCCTTGTTGGCATCCAGGAGGAGCTTCACGATAAAGATACGCTCGTGCAGGTCATATCCCTTTTCCTCAAGGGCTGCCTTTGCTGCCTCGCCAACAATACACTTGTAGGATTCACCGTTGATCATTATCTGCCACTTACCTGTACGGACAGG
>QOAL01000206.1 GCA_003978135.1 Thermodesulfatator sp. | reverse complement strand
TACTGGTGGGCGAAATAAGGGACAAGGAGACCGCCTCTCTTGCTACAAGGGCGGCAATAACAGGGCACCTTGTCCTTTCCACCCTCCATACCAATAGTGCCATCGGGGCATTGGCAAGACTGAAGGACCTTGAGATATCGCCGTATCTTCTTTCTACCTCTGTTTCCGGCATTCTTGCACAGCGCCTTGTCAGGAAGCTCTGTCCATACTGCAAGATTGACTCGCAACCATCAAAAGAAGAAGCCGTCTTCTTCGACATACCAGATGATGCCCGCGTGTTTCGAAAACAGGGTTGCCATCAGTGCAGAAATACAGGTTACATGGGTCGCACCGTGATAGCTGAGGTGCTGGACTTTTCCGAAACGCTGCTGAAACTTGTGGCCAGGGACGAGCCTATCAGCGAGATACTTTCTCAGGCCTACTCAGAAGGCTTCAGTCCCATAAAGACCCAGGCCAGAGAAAGGATCCTTGAGGGGCTCACCAGCCCTGAAGAGGTCAGACGGGTCATTGGCTGATGTCTTGGTACAGGTACGAGGCACTCACGCCTGATGGAACCAAGATAAATGATGAGGGAAGTTTCACCTCTCCTGCAGAACTTTACCACCAGCTTAAAGAGCAGAATTATACACTGATAAGTTACAGGAAAAATTTCTTTCACCTGTCCTCTGCCTTTCCAATTCGTATAAAGCGCCAGGTGCTTGCAGAGTTCTTTAGAAATCTTGCGGTTGTTTTGAGGGCCGGCGTACCCCTGGTAGAGGCCCTGGAGGATCTGGCCCAGTCTCCCGGAGATCCGCGCCTTAAACTCATTACCAAGGATGTAATCAAGAAAATACGGACGGGGGAACTCTTCTCAAAGGCTCTCTCCCATCACGCCTATGCCTTTCCAAACATAGTGATCGTACTTGCACGCCTTGGCGAGGAGACGGGCAAACTGGATATGACCCTGACGGATGCTGCCAACCACCTGGAAAGGGTGCAGGAAATCATAGACAAGACCAAACGGGCCTTGAGCTACCCTGTCGTAATTTTGACGGCCATGATGGGAGCTCTGGCGTTCTGGCTCATTTACGTGCTTCCAAAACTGTTTGAACTCTTTAAAAGTCTCGGCCTCAAGGAACTGCCATTGATGACGAGGATACTTTTTTCCGTAGTGGAAACCGTAAAGGCCTACTGGTTCATGGTCCCTATGCTTATACTTTGCATGTTAACCTTTGGATTTGTTGCCCATAGAAACCAGCAGATACGCCTTCTCTGGGATCGGCTCTGGTCGGCGGTTCCTCTTATCGGCAGGGTGATAAAGGCATCCCAGCTTGCCTTCTTTTTTGAATACCTTTCCCTTCTCACCTCTTCCGGCATTGACGTAATCAGGAGCCTTGACATCATGGAAGGGGCTATTACCCACCAGATACTCAAAAAGGACATAATCAAGATCAAGGAGCTCGTTATGGCCGGGTATTCCCTTTCCGAGTCTTTCAGGGAGTGCTCCTTTTTCGAGCCCTTTATCCTTCGAATGGTGAGAGTCGGAGAAAACACCGGAAACATGCCGGAACAGCTCAAGATACTGGCTGATTTTTATATGGAGCGGGTAAACAGGCTGGTGGATTCCATGGCCAAGACACTGGAGCCAGTGCTCATAATATTTGCTGGCATAATATTTGTAGTCATAGTCATGGGTCTTTTGGGACCAATATATGACATGATGGGGAGCCTTAAGTAGATGAAACAAAGCGTGCCTGATTATATTGAGTGGTTCCGGTTCCAGGAGCCTCCCTTCAGGATGTCTCCTGACCCTGATTTCTTCTTTCCCTCCAAGGCGCACAAACAGGTCCTTGATATCTTGAAATTCGGAATTGCCAGGGGCGAGGGCTTCATGGTTGTAAGCGGCCATGCCGGAAGTGGAAAGACCATGCTACTAAGGCTGGTACTAAATGACCTGCCCAGGGACAAGCAGGCAGCCGTCATCGTGACCCCCTCTGTAGGCCCAAAGGGACTCATGGCCCTGCTGCTTGAAGAAATGGGGATAAAGCCAGCCTCTGAACGCATGGATTTGGCCTTTCTCCTGAAGGATTTTCAGGAACATGTTATCAAGCTGGCAAAGGCGGACAAAGGGCTTTTGATAGTAGTGGATGAGGCTCAGGATTTACCCCTTGAGACATTGGAACAGCTTAGACTACTGTCAAATATCGAGACAGGCAAAAAGAAACTCGTCCAGATCCTGCTTGTTGGACAGCTGGAAATAAAAAACCTCCTGGCGGATCCAAGGCTTTGCCAACTGACACAGCGCATAGTGATAAACGAGGTCCTTGCTCCCCTTGATAGTCAGGAAACGATAGATTACGTGAGGTTTAGAATCTCAAAGGCAGGCAGGGCAGATCTGCATATTTCCCAGGAATTCTTCAGGGCTCTGTATAGACGTACAAAGGGACTTCCAAGGCTCATCAACAGGGCCATGGATCGGACACTTCTTATAGCTGCTGCTTCAGGTGCCAAAACCCTTCAGTCAAAACACCTTGCCGATGCGCTTTCCACTCTCCCAGAGCCTGGAACGCTGGTGCATGCCCATACCCTGAAGAATTTAGTGGCAAGGGTCAGCCCAGGGAAAAATATTGTCTATGGGGGGCTTGGCTGCATTGCGGGGATTATCCTTTGCCTTGCTTTCTTCGGTACTGGTTCCATGCCACAGGCCAGGATATCTAATTTCTTTTCAACACAGAATAACATTCATGAAAGCCGCATCGAGCTCAACAAGCCTCAGGGAATACCAGCCAGGTTGTCTGTTAAGAGTGCACGGATTCACGCAAAGCCCTCTAAGAACTCCGGAGTTTTGGGCATAACCAAGGAAGGCAGCAGACTGATTGTACTGAAAGAAGAAGGCAGATGGTACAAGATACGCACAGACGGCAAAAACAAGGGGTCAGTAACCGGATGGCTCTTGAAAAAGCAGGTAGAAAGGGGGATTAGTGCTGCTAACACCTTTTCCCAAAAAGAAGACTTGGGTAGCAGGCACAACAGACGCCGGCCAATTTGATTGTCTCGGCATAAGACGTACTGGCAACCGTGTTGAGCTTGAAGAGATCATCAGCTGTACCAGCCTCTCTGAGCTGCCTTCAGACGTATCAAACCTTGTAATACATTCTGAGAGAATACTCATCTCCAGTGAATCCTTTCCGCCTGTCAAGGAAGAGATACTGAGGCTCCAGATAGAAGAGAGGATTCGCCCTCTCGGCCCGTGGGAAGAAAACATCCCCTTGCACCACTGCATAAGGCTAATTACCAAGGGAAACACCCTTGGCACCTATGCCATAATCAGCCTTCCCCAAAATGACATAGAAAGGCACATAGCAGGTGCGCAAGAGTCCAAAATCAGGATAAGAAGGTGCATCCCGCATGTAGCATCAATCAGCGCGCTTTCCGGCAGGCTCACAAAGGAGCCGGTCATCTGCTGTTTCATAGTTTCTGGTTACATGGAGATACTGGTTTCTGAAAAGGGCATTCCCTGTTATTCCCAGATTTCCCCCATTGACCAGGAAACGGGAATAGATTTTGACGTGCTCGCCCAGAGCATCTTCAACGTCCGCCAAATCTTTAGCTCAAGATTCAACAAAAATATCGAAAAACTGCTCTTTTTCTCCAAGGAAACTACCAATATACCTGAAAAAATAGGGGATGAAGCGGTTTGGAAACCAAATTTGGATGATTTCATCATAAAAGGGGATAAAGGGCTTTTCTGGAGATATCCAGAGCTTGTTGGTGCCCCTTTGTTCCAGATGACTTTGACTGTCTGCCAAAAGACCTGAAAAGAGCCCACCAGCTTCAAGATATCAACAAAAGGGTTGCATCTGCGGCCTTGGCCGCAAGCCTTGCTTTGGGCTTTTCAGGCCTTTTTCTGCAAAATCGCCATGACAAGGCCATCGCAAGATACAACAGCCTTTACTCGGCCACTGTGTCCAAGAACCAAGAAGTTCTGGCAAGAATACCGCAACCTGAAGAGGCGCGAAAGGTGGCCCAGGTCTTGAGTGTGTATGAGAAGATGCTGCAGGAAAAACCCATAGATTCACTC
>QOAL01000021.1 GCA_003978135.1 Thermodesulfatator sp. | reverse complement strand
CCTTGGTCTCAGTTCTGCAACCATAAGAAACTGCATGGCTGACCTGGAAGATGAGGGTCTCCTTTTCCAGCCCCATACCTCAGCCGGACGCCTGCCGACCCAGGAACGCCTCAAGTTTTTTGTCCAGCACATCATGGACAAGGAACCCCTTTCGTGGGGTGAACAGGTGGCCATCGAACAGGAAATGCTCCAGGAGGTTGACGGTTTCAACGAAATACTGGGCAAAACCGCCCAGCTTCTGGCTTCTCTTACCGGCTATGCTGCAATTGTGAGCTCGCCTTCCGAACTTGAAGAGCACCTTGATTTTGTGGAATTTGTCAGGATAAAACCGCACCTGATCCTGGTAATCATGGTTTCTGCCAGCGGTACGGTGCGGAATCAGCTCATAAGGACCAGGAGGGATATTCGACAACAGACCCTGGAAAGATTCAACCAGAGGATGAATGAGCTCTTGAAGGAGGCATCCCTGGCCGAGATCCGGGACATAATAATCGAATCCATGGAAGAGGACAGGAGAATATTTGATAACATCCTGTCCCAGCTTGTGCCGGATGAAAGTCAACGCAGACTCAGTGGAAAGCTTTACATTGACGGGAAGCTCAACCTCCTGGACGAGCCTGAATTTTCGCATATTCCCAAACTTAAGAACCTTCTTGAAACCCTTGAGGAGAAACACCTCTTATTGAAACTCCTGGATAAGTGTCTGGCCGGAGACGAAATGCAGATCCTCATCGGCACTGAAGTAGCCTCGAACATGACCGAATGCGGTATGGTGGTTGCCCCGTACGAGAGCAATAAACATCCTGTCGGCAGTCTGGGAGTTCTGGGACCTATGAGGATGAATTATCCACGTGTCGTTTCCCTGGTGGAATACATAGCGGCAATACTCAGTTCCAGATGCAAGGAGATGTAAGACCATGGAAGGAAATGAGAAATCTAAAGAGATAAAGGAAAAAGAAGGTATTGATAACATGGATAAAAATGAAAACACGGGAAACCAGTCTCCTGAGACTGAATCCCTTGAAGAACAGCTTCAGGAAAAAGAAGAAGAACTGAAAAAATGCGAAGACCGCGTGCTCAGACTTGCTGCCGAGCTTGAAAACTTCAAGAAAAGGGTCGAAAGAGAAAAACTCGAGCACATGAAATATGCCCTGGAAGAATTTGCCAAGGAGCTGCTTCCATTTCTGGACAACCTGGAAAGGGCACTTGACTCTGCAAGAGAGACTAAAGACCTTGATAAACTAGTAGAAGGTATTGATCTTACCCTTTCGGGTTATTTCAAGACCCTGGAAAAATTCGGACTCAAGACATTTGCAGCAGAAGGGCATCGATTTGACCCCAACTATCACGAGGCCCTGACTGTTGAAGAGACTGAAGATGCTGAGGACAACACTGTGCTCAAGGAGCTACTTAAGGGATACACCCTGCATGAGCGTGTGCTCAGGCCAGCCCTTGTGGTGGTGGCGAAAAAAAATAAAAAAGACAGTGGACAAACTCAATGAAATGCTTAGTTTTTTGACAAAGTCATGTAGCGGAAGCGAAAAAATCAGATATCCAAGGAGGATTATATAAAAATGGGAAAGGTTATTGGAATTGACCTGGGTACTACCAACTCATGCGTAGCCATAATGGAGGGCGGGGAGCCGAAGGTTCTTACCAACTCCGAAGGTGGCCGCACAACACCTTCAGTTGTTGCATTTACTGACAAAGGAGAAAGACTGGTTGGGATGCTTGCCAAAAGGCAGGCAGTTACCAATCCTGAAAATACCCTTTTTGCAATAAAGCGCCTTATTGGCCGCAAATTTACTGATCCCGAGGTTCAGAAGAGCAGGGAAATCATGCCCTACAAGATAGTCGAAGGGCCAGGTGGAGATGCCTATGTTGAGGTGTCTGGCAAACAGTACAGCCCTGCAGAGATTTCGGCCATGATACTTGGCAAGATGAAGCAGACTGCAGAGGAATACCTTGGAGAAGAGGTAAAAGAGGCTGTAATCACAGTTCCCGCCTATTTCAACGACAGCCAGCGCCAGGCAACAAAGGATGCCGGCAGGATTGCAGGCCTTGATGTTCTCCGTATCATCAATGAGCCTACTGCGGCAGCCCTTGCCTACGGTCTGGACAAGAAGAAGGAAGAAAAGATAGCAGTCTTTGACCTTGGTGGCGGAACCTTTGATATCTCCATCCTGGAGATCGGAGAAGGCGTATTCGAGGTCAAGTCCACCAACGGCGACACATTCCTGGGTGGCGAAGACTTTGACCTTCGGATAGTGGACTGGCTTGCAGACGAGTTCAAGAAGGAAAACGGCATAGACCTTCGCGAGGACAGGATGGCCCTTCAGAGGCTGAAGGAAGCAGCCGAAAAGGCCAAGTGTGAGCTTTCAACCACTGCGGAAACTGAAATCAACCTGCCCTTTATCACGGCGGACGCAAGCGGACCCAAGCACCTGGTTATCAAGCTTACCAGGGCAAAATTGGAGTCAATGGTCGCTGACCTCATCGACAGGCTCGTACCTCCATGCGAGACCGCCCTGAAGGATGCCGGTCTTACAAAGGCTGACATTAACGAGGTCATTCTCGTAGGTGGAATGACCCGTATGCCAAGGGTGCAGGAAAAGGTAAAGGAAATCTTTGGCAAGGAGCCGCATAAGGGAGTTAACCCGGACGAGGTTGTTGCGATAGGAGCGGCAATCCAGGGAGCAGTGCTCAAGGGAGAAGTAAAGGACGTTCTCCTTCTGGATGTTACGCCTCTTTCCCTGGGAATCGAAACCATGGGCGGTGTTATGACAAAGCTCATTGAGAAAAACACAACGATTCCGGCAAGAAAGAGCCAGATTTTTACCACTGCCGCGGACAATCAGAATGCTGTCACCATTCACGTGCTCCAGGGAGAGCGGGAGATGGCAGCAGACAACAAGACCATCGGCCGCTTTGAGCTGGTGGGCATTCCCCCGGCGCCGCGGGGAGTTCCACAGATTGAGGTTACCTTTGACATAGATGCCAATGGTATCCTGAATGTGTCTGCCAAGGACATGGCAACAGGCAAGGAGCAGTCCATCAGAATCCAGGCCTCCAGCGGCTTGTCAGAGGAAGAGATCAAGCGCATGGAGGAAGAGGCCAAGGCACACGCCGAGGAAGACCGCAAGAAAAAGGAACTGGTTGAAGCCAGGAACCAGGCGGACAGCCTTATTTACTCCACTGAAAAGAGCCTCAAGGAATTAGGCGACAAGGTTGATGCAGCCACAAAGGATAATATCAACCAGAAGATCGACGCCCTTAAAAAGGCAATGGAAGGCGAGGACACAGATGCCATAAAGAAGGCCCAGGAAGAACTGATGCAGGCTTCTCACAAGCTGGCTGAGATGATGTACCAGCAGACTCAGCAGGCTGGTGGTGCCGGAGCCGCCGGAGCCGGTGCAGCAGGCGGAGCAGCCGGAGGCGCCCAGGCAGGTGGAAGCTCAGGCCAGGGCGGTGGAGAAGACGACGTGGTGGATGCCGACTTCGAAGAAGTAAAATAGAACCACGGACATAAATAATGAAAGCCGGAATGAAAGAGTTCATTCCGGCTTTTTCTTTTAAATTTGGGGGAAAAACAAGCATTCCCAGTTTGTCCTCATGGCCTGGGTACGAGACATTTCTTTCAAGATTCACCATAAGCCGCTGCGCAGGCTACATATTCTTTCTGGATACATACCCGGGCAATCTTACACACTTGAGTGCGGCTTAACTGTCACTACTGCCCGGGTAAATGATCACAGAGTCTTGTGGTAATTCTCTCCGGTAAACGGTTAGAGGGTGCCGCAGATGCAAGGCGGCGGGTGCGCAGTCGTACTCCCTGTACTTCAAGGGCCCGCCAACACAGCAGATGTGGTACCCTGTGAACGCTTACTTCAGATCTTTTCATCGACTACATACATGCATGAGTATTCATAAATCTCTGAACAGCTTTCATTCTTATAGGAACACATGACATTATGAATCTCAGGATTCTATAATCAAGGAACCTTCCGATTTTCAATGGCTCGGAAACAAAGATAATTTTGAGAAGATTATCCGATTTGTTATAAGAAACATTGTGTTTTGCACTATTGTAAGATGCAGAGTGAAGTAAAAAAAAGGGAGTGAAGGGAAAAAAGGGGAGGGGGGGGGGGGGAGGGGGGGGGGGGGG
>QOAL01000209.1 GCA_003978135.1 Thermodesulfatator sp. | reverse complement strand
CCTGGGGACGAGACATTTCTTTCAAGATTCACCAACAGCCGCTGTGCGGGCTACCTACTCTTTCTGGATACATACCGGGACAATGTTACAAACTTGGCTGCGGCTAAACCTGGCTTCCCCTTGGTGAAATCTTGAAAGAAATGTCTCGTCCCTGTTCGGAGCAGTCAGGTCTCACCTGGTGATTTCCGTGCCCACACCTGCATCTGTAAAAAGTTCCAGCAGGATGGCATGTTCCCTCCTGCCATCTATAATATGGGCCTTCCTGCTTCCCTTTTTGAGGGCCTTCAGACATGCCTTCAGTTTCGGAATCATGCCTCCTGAGACCACCCCTTCCGATATGGCGTTTTCCACCTCTTGAAACGTCATGGAGTGAATCAGCCTTTGCTCTGATTCTTCGCTTCCCGGTCCCAGAACCCCGGGTACATCGGTAAGAAGGATCAGTTTCTCGGCCCTGAGCGTGCCTGCTATTGCACCGGCCACGAGATCCGCATTGATGTTGTATGCATGGCCATCCGGCCCAACCCCCACAGGGGCGATAACCGGGATAAATCCCTGGGCTTCCAGGGCAGTAAGCACACCTGGACTTACATCTGAGACCTTTCCTACCCGGCCTATATCCAGGATCTCAGGTGGCCTTTCATCCCCTGTGTACTTGTATATCTTCATCCTGTCTGCCCTGATGAGATCTCCGTCCCTGCCTGAAAGGCCCACTGCCCTGCCTCCCAGACGGTTTATCAGCCCCACTATCTCCTTGTTGACCGTGCCCACAAGGACCATTTCCACCACGCTCATGGTCTCCTCGTCAGTCACCCTCTGACCTTGAACAAAGGTGGATTCTATGCCCATCCTCGTCATGATCCTGCTTATTTGAGGCCCCCCTCCATGGACTATGACCGGGTTTATGCCCACGTATTTCATGAGGATGATATCCAGGGCGAACTGCTCCTTAAGGTGGCTGTCCACCATGGCATGACCGCCGTATTTGATGACTATGGTCTTTCCGGCAAACTTTCTTATATATGGCAGGGCCTCGATGAGAACCTGGGCGGTAGATGCTGACGACATATCTTCTCCTAAAGGATGAATCTGCTCAAATCCTGGTCTTCCAGTATCCCTGAAAGCTTCTCCTGGACGTAAGTGGCCGTAATGTTGATGGTCTGGGGAGCCACATCCGGGGCCTCAAAGGAGATCTCTTCGAGAAGTCTTTCCATGACAGTGTGGAGACGCCGAGCACCGATGTTTTCAGTGCGGGAGTTCACTTCAAAGGATATCCTGGCAATCTCGTCGATTGCCTCTTTTTCAAAAACGAGATGGATATCCTCGGTTTCCATAAGGGCCTTGTACTGGGTGACAAGGGCATTTTCAGGCTCCGTCAGTATCCTGGCAAAATCCTCCTGGGTCAGGGAGTCAAGCTCTACCCGGATGGGAAATCTGCCCTGGAGTTCAGGAAGAAGATCAGATGGCTTTGCCACATGGAAGGCGCCGCTTGCCATGAAGAGGATGTGGTCGGTTCTGACAATTCCGTATTTAGTGTGGACGCTGGTACCCTCAACTATGGGCAGGAGGTCCCTTTGCACACCTTCCCTTGACACGTCAGGGCCACCCTTTCCAGCACCAGAGCCTGCTGCAATCTTGTCTATCTCATCGAGAAATATTATGCCCGACTGCTCCACCCTTGAAATTGCGTTTTCCACCACCTTGTCCATATCAATAAGGCGTCCTGCCGCCTCCTGTTCAAGGATCTTCCTGGCCTCCCTGACGGTAACCCGCCGCCTTTTCTTTTTCTTGGGGAATACATTGGAGAGCATGTCCTGGAGATTGGACTGCATTTCTTCCATGCCTGCTGCTGCAAATATCTCCACCATGGGAGCTGCCGGTTTCTGTGAAATCACAAGCTCAACAAATCTGTCTTCCAGCTTGCCGTCTCTAAGCATCTGCCTGAAACGCTCCCTGGTCTCACCTGCGCTGGCCGGTTCTTCCCCGGGTGCTGCGGCAGGCCTTGGAGGAATGAGAAGATCAAGAAGCCTCTCCTCTGCCTGGAGCCTTGCCTTTTCCTCAACCTTCTGCTTTTCCTCGCCCTTTACCATGTCCACGGCAAGGTGCGTTAAATCCCGTATCATGGATTCCACGTCACGTCCCACATAACCTACTTCAGTGAACTTGCTGGCCTCGATCTTCAAAAACGGAGACCTGGCCAGCCTGGCAAGCCTCCTTGCTATCTCTGTCTTGCCAACACCGGTGGGACCTATCATTATGATATTCTTGGGTGCAATCTCGTCTCTTAACTCCTCTGGAACCTGCTGCCTTCTCCAGCGGTTTCTAAGCGCAATGGCAACTGATTTCTTGGCCCTGTCCTGGCCTATAATGTACTTGTCCAGTTCAGCAACTATCTGTCTGGGGGTGAGCGGCTGGAATTCCCCTGCTGTCAAAGACTTCATTTTGCCTCGTCCTTTATGGTTTCAACAACGAATGAATGATTTGTATAAATGCATATATCAGCGGCTATCTCCAGGGCCTTTTCTGCAATCTCGCGTGCGGAAAGGGTGCTGTGGCTGACCAGTGCCTTTGCTGCAGAAAGGGCATACGGACCACCGGAACCAATGGCAATGATTCCGTCGTCAGGCTCGATCACGTCTCCTGCACCGGAAATCAACAGGGTATTGTTGCCATCAGCAGCTATGAGCATGGCCTCAAGGCGCCTCAGAAGCTTATCCGTACGCCATTCCTTGGCAAGTTCTACTGCGGCCCTGAGCAGATTACCACCGTAGGACTCTATCTTGCCGTCCAATCTCTCGAAAAGGGTAAAGGCGTCCGCAGTTGCTCCGGCAAACCCGGCAACAACCTTTCCGTTAAAGAGCCTCCTCACCTTCTTTGCCTTCTGCTTTACAACAGTATTTCCCAGGGTCACCTGGCCGTCTGCGGCAATCACAACCTCGCCCTGGTGCCTTATGGCAATTACAGTAGTACCTCTTATTTGATCATTTTTCATTTTCCATATCATCCCTGAATAAAGTTACACCAACAGGACAAAAATACGCATCCTGACAGAGGAGTCAAGGGTACTACACATAAGAAAAATTATGAAGTGCGTTTGTACGACATGCAGAAAGGCTTCACAGGGAATATTCCCAAAATCTATTAGATCACATTTCAGATTGACCCTTTTTTTATATTATTCAAAAGGCACTACCGCTACGGCCTCTTGCCGTGCCTGGTAACGATTTGAGACCCGTTATTCTGTGCCTTTTCAACAAGCCTGGAGATGAGGATTATGCACCTCAAATGCCGATCTCAAGCTGCCAAGGCTATTTCGGCCTTTATTTTATCCCAGGGCACATACACTCTTTTCGTTGAATCCTGGTGAATTAAACCTGCCTTCTTCAGCAACTGTACATCTTGATACACGTTCTTGTAATCACGCTTCAACAACCTGCTCAATTCTCTTATGCTTGATATTCCACGAGCATGTAAGGCTTTTAATAATGCTATTCTTCTCTTTGACAGGACCTGGAAAAAGCTAGATGGATCAATAAAGTAGAGGTGTTCTTCAGGTGTCTTAACCTTTTCTTTTTCTGCTTTATGCCATGCCTGTAAGAATTCCTCATTGACCTGTTCCTCTGTTGCCAAGCCTATTTTTATGTTTTTACTCTCTTTTATCATTTCTTACTCCTAAAGTGATCAATATCTCTTTGAAAATCAGCAACTAATTTTTCTACTGTCTGAAAATGATAACTTTCCTCTTGCCCTTTCAAGTGCCTATGATCCCCTTTACCTGTTTCATTATCATAGCGCACCAGACACCTTCCCTTGGGATCACCGTAATAGAGACGATATTTTAAACCATGTGGCCTGTCCGGGGATTCTTGAGGAAGTTGCCATATGACCATCTCGCGCACGGCACCATCTGGATATAATAATTTTGAACGATAAATCAATCTCGCCCTTACCATATGGTGTGTGATACCATATGGTCACAAGAAAAATCAATATGTTAACCGGCCATAGGATGTCCCCTGTTCTGCTTGTAGATGGCGCAGCAACTTGGCTCTGGATGCTTTGGAGCATGCCCCTGCCTGCTCGTCCTGTTTCAGGACAGCCTGATCTATCATGGTGCCTGTCGATGGAAGCATTCTCTGTTTGTCCCGTTCACTCTCAGAAGTCTGGAAT
>QOAL01000039.1 GCA_003978135.1 Thermodesulfatator sp. | reverse complement strand
AAAAATAAGCCTTTTCTGTAGGTTGCCTCAGACAGGTATATAAAAAGGAAATAAACATGGGTATAAAAAACTGCAACAGGAAAATAATCAATATTTCGGCCATGGTCTTTCTAATCTCAATTTTTCTGTCCGGTACTTCCCTGGCCCTGTCCTTTTCCACTGGTCTTATCACCTTTGACGACCTCAGGAAATCCCAACAAGAAGAACTGGAACTACCTGAAAATTATGGCGGTTTTCACTGGGAACATGCCAGTGCAACCATTGGAGCCGGATTGTCAAAATGCAGCAGCTGCGCCTGGATGGAGGGCAGGAGCGGCTCTTATGATGTTGAACTTCTAAATGACCTTGAAGAACCCATGACCGTATCAGCAGATAAGAGTTTCACCTGGCTTGGCGCTTCTTTTTCTGCAGTGGATTTTGACTCGTTGGAGATAACCATAGAAGGTTATTTAGATGGGGTCCTGGCATATTCCACTACCATTTTGTTAAATGAATTCTGTCCCTATGATCTCAGGATTTACTGGCCGGATATTGATGAACTGGTAATTTATGCCTCTGGAGAAAACGTACTGGACAATTTTACCTTGGATGATTTCAGATACGAGACAGGTTGCAGCAGTTGGTTCTGTTGTACCTCAGTCTCTGGTGTGATCCAAACGTCTTCTTCCGGAGGTGGAGGCGGGGGTGGTGAATATCATCCCCCTGGCCCAGAGCCTCCGCCTCCTCCTAACCCTCCACCACCAATCATACCGCCGGAGCCACCACCACTTCCTCCGCCACCGGCACCTGTTCCTGAGCCATCAACGGTTCTGCTCCTGGGGGCAGGACTGTGTTTCATGGGCATAAGGCACTTTCTCAGAACAGGAAAATTTACACGTACTTATTGAAAAAATCTGACATAACTGTGGACGGGGCAGGGACGCGAGATTTTTTTACAAGATTCAACAAGCCGGTGTGCGGAGTAATATTCTTTCTGGGTATATAACCTGAGAACCTTGGTACTTCCGTGCCACTAAAACCGGCCTCCTTGCGGTGAAATCTTGAAAGAAATGCCCGGCCCTGGTCAACGGAAAAGACCGGCAATAGTTCCCTGGTTACCAGCCAAGTCCAGGGCGTTTATGGGGTACAAAGAGTATCGGGAGGTCGGCATGTCTTGCCACTGCGTTTGCCGTGCTTCCAAGAAATATTTCGGGTATGTAGCCCCTTCCCTGGGTGCCCATGACAATCAGGCTGAATTCACCACTGTTGGCCATGTTGAGAATTCTTTGGGCAGGTATGCCATAGGAGACCTGGATGGAAACAGGCCCGGAACCGTTAGCTTCAAGATGCTCCTTGAGAAGCTGCATCCTGTTCTTGTCTTCTCGGTCAAACTCAGGGAGCATGTGCCTGAGATAAGGGTCTATTCTTGCCTTGTCATGCACATGAAACAGCGTGACCCTGGCATGGGTAACCGTGGCTATACGTTCCAGGAGCAGGAATGCCCCTTCGGCTGTCTCAGAAAAATCTGATGGGAACAGGATGTGGCTGTTGCAGCTGTCCGGCGAGGGTTCTTCAGTTACTCCCTTTTTTTCAGGGTTGAACCGCACCAGAAAAGTTGGCCTCGTAGCCTCGTGGAGGATTCCGTAACTGACGCTCCCTATTAAAGCGCCTCTCACTCCGCCCCTGTGGTGTGAGCCTATTATTATCATGTTTACATTGTGCTGCTCCGCAAGTTCCAGGACTGCGCGGCCTGGTGCTCCCCGGATGATTTCCACCCTGCAGTTGAATCCCCTGGCTCTAACTTCATCTGCCCTGTCTTCCAGCCTGTTTTTGATTCCATCCAGATAGGCCTGGTCGATTTGAAAATTTTCCGGGGGATTGATGGCGTGGCAGATAATCATTTCTTTTCCCCCGAGTTTTTTCTTGGGGATACATCTGACCAGGGAAAGGGGGGGAATCTTGAGGTCATCAGCGACCAGGAGTTTTTCAAACATTTTTTCCTTCTAAGAATAGTTTTTGAGTTTTGAGCTTATGCCTTAATTCACTTATGTCAGAGAACGCGGCAAAAGTCAATCTTTCAAGGTTTATTCATAATAATTCAGCGGCAGCCGAGTATCATGTTTATTATTATAACTTCTTAACAAGTTCGAGCAGTCCCCGAACCATGAGGACAAATATGGAATGCTCCCTGTCAAGACTGTAAGGTAAGGAAAAACAGGCGGTAATCAATGAGTGCAGTTCCGGATTTCACTCAGACTCTGAAGCAGGTATTCGGTTTTGAATCCTTTCTGCCAGGTCAGGAACAGGTAATTAATACCGTGCTGGCTGGCAGGTCAGCATTGGCAATCTTTCCCACCGGCCAGGGCAAAAGTCTCTGTTATCAGCTACCTGCCCTGCACCTTTCCGGTCTGACACTGGTTATCTCACCTCTTTTGGCCCTGATGAAGGACCAGGTGGATTTTTTACGTTCAAAGAATATTGCCGCAGCCCGGTTGGATTCCTCCTTAAAATTCGATGAAATCAATGAAATTTACACGCAGCTTGAGCAGGGAGAGCTGAAACTGCTCTATGTGGCGCCGGAACGCTTTGCCAATGAGCGTTTTATCGGGCTTGTTTCCAGACTGGACATTTCTCTGATGGTTATAGATGAAGCCCATTGCATTTCCGAATGGGGACACAACTTCAGGCCTGACTACCTGAAACTGGCAGAAGTTGCAAAACAGTTTGGCAATCCCAGGGTGCTGGCACTGACAGCCACAGCAACGCCACAGGTATCCGCAGATATATGCAGTGCCTTTTCCATAAGCCCGGCAGACGCGGTGCAGACCGGCTTTTATCGCCCGAACCTCACCCTGCTTTTTGAGCCTGCAAAAGAACCGTATAAGACCCTGATAAAAAAGATAGCAGAGGCCGACCCCGGGGCCACTATAGTCTATGTCACCCTTCAGAAGACGGCCGAGGAGGTAGCAAAACTCCTTGCAGCGGCTGGTTACGAGGCCAGGGCCTATCATGCAGGGCTCGGAGATGAAAGGCGCAGAAATGTGCAAGAATGGTTCATGGTCTCGGATAAAGCCATTGTTGTGGCCACCATTGCCTTCGGCATGGGGATTGACAAGGCGGATATTCGCTACATTTACCACTACAATCTTCCTAAGAGCCTGGAAAATTATGCACAGGAGATCGGAAGGTCAGGCCGTGATGGCAGACCTTCCACGTGTATTCTCCTTGGTGGCAGCTCAGACCTCATAGCCCTGGAAAATTTCATCTTTGGCGACACCCCTGATCCGGACATGATAATGGCCTGTGTAGACTATCTTCTTGAACAGGGACGGTTTTTTTCATGCTCAATATATGAACTTGGCTTGATGTTTGACATCCGCCCCCTGGTGGCCAAGACCCTTTTGACATACCTGGAGCTTGAAGGTGTCATCAAATCCACCGGGCCCTTTTATGCCCAGTACAAGTTCAAACCACTAAAGACATCAGAAGAGATCCTTGCCCGTTTTGATGTAAAGAGGCAGGTATTCCTGCGCTCCCTATTCTCATGTGCAGCAAAAAATAAGGTCTGGTTTACTATTGATATTGACGAGGCGGTAAAGAAGACAGGCAGCCCAAGAAAACGCATTATAACCGCCCTTGATTATCTTGAGCAGAAAGGTGACCTGTCTCTACAGGTTTCAGGCGCGCGTCTCGGCTTCAGACGCACGGACAGAAATGACCTGGATATCCCGGCCCTTAAGGAAAAACTGGTAAGGCGTTTTGTCAATCGTGAACAAGGTGACCTTCGCCGCCTGCAGCTTGTGGTTGACATGGTGAATCATAAGGGCTGCAAAACCCGTTTTCTGCTCAAGTATTTCGGAGAAGACCTGAAACAGGACTGTGGCCACTGTTCCTTTTGCCTCATAGGGGAAAATGCACCTGTCATCCGAGAAGAATCTGCTTCGGATGTCCCTGACTCTGTTTTCAAAAGGCTTTTTACCCTACGGAAAAAATATCCTGATGCATTGCGGACGCCCCGGCAGATGACCCGTTTTCTATGTGGCCTGACATCTCCTATGCAGACAAAGGCAAAACTGAAAAAACATGACCTTTTCGGATCATGTGAAGAGATTCCATTTGATCAGGTCATGAAAATAGTAACTGAAATGGAACAGAGAATCTGAAAAAATTCCTTTTCAATATCAGGTTTAGGAATATTGTTGTGATCAGTTTCTTGTGCCCCGCTTCAGTAAAGTTCCACCCTGGA
>QOAL01000082.1 GCA_003978135.1 Thermodesulfatator sp. | reverse complement strand
GAGGCCAGGATAAAGGCGTGTCTCAGGAGGCGCAGGGAAACCAGTGCTCCAGAGGAAGAGGTGCTGGATCTGGGAAGTCTCAAGGTGTTTTGCGAACAGAGGACAGTCGTCATCGGTCGGCGCAGGGAAAGGCTAACCAGGAAGGAATTTGCACTTCTGAAGCTCTTTATAGAAAACAAGGGGAAGGTATTGTCCAGGGAGTTTATAAGTTCCAGATTGTGGAATGAAAAAGAGGTGTACCCCTGGAGCAGGGCACTGGATGTCCATATACGAAGGCTCAGAAAAAAGATAGAACCAGATCCAGCCAACCCCCGCTTTATTGTTACCCATTCCGGAGTGGGTTACAGATTCAATGTGGAATGAAGGACAAGAGACCTGAAAGCCTGCTCCTTTCAATTGCTGATGGAGCCCTGCCCGGTGATATACCCGCAGGCCCTGGCGTATACATCTTCCACAGCCAGGAAAAAAGACCACTGTACGTGGGAAAATCAAAAAAGCTCAGGCAAAGGCTTCTTTCCTATTTCAGGCAGCCCGCAGCCCTTCCTGCAAAGACAAGGATCATGGTTCAAAAGGCGTCCTATCTTGAGGTAGTGCTCACCAGGACGGAAAAGGAGGCCCTGATTCTCGAAGCAGAATTTATTGCCAGATACAAGCCCAGGTACAATATCCGGCTCAGGGATGACAAGGCCTATCCCTTTATCAGACTTGGGCTTAAATCCAGATTTCCCAGGTTGAGCATTGTCAGGAAGAGAAAAAGGGACGGTGCCCTTTACTTCGGCCCCTATACCTCTTCCCATGCCTTGAGACAGGCACTCAGGATTATTTTCAATGTCTTCAGACTGAGAAGCTGCAGTGACGCTGCAATGAAAAAAAGGTCCAGGCCATGTCTTAAATACCAGATAGAACGTTGTTCTGCTCCCTGCACCGGTGAGATTTCATGCCAGGAATACATGGAAGAGGTCTCAAGGGCCAGGGCCTTCCTGGAAGGCAGGGCAGGCTTTGTTGTAAGCCAGCTTGAACAGGAGATGAAGACAGCCGCCGGCAGACTTGAATTTGAAAAGGCAGCCCTCTACAGGGACCAGTTGCAGGCCCTTAAAAGGGTGTTGGAAGCTCAGGCAGTAGTCCTTGATTCATACTCAAACCTGGATGTTGTTCACATAGAGCTGGACGGGGAAAATGCCCATGCTGCCGTACTCAAAATCAGGGAGGGCACCCTGGGTACCAAGCACAGCATGGGGCTTCATGTCAGCCTTGAGAAGGATATTGAGGGTGTCTATGCTGATTTTCTGAAAATATATTATTCTTCCAGCATGGTACCGCCGGAGATAGTGATTCCGGTAAAACTGGCGGAAAACCCGGGGGTTCAGGCACTACTGGAACATTTCAGAAACGGCAGAGTACGCATAAAACATGCAGTTCGGGGAAAAAGAAAGAATCTCCTGGACATGGCAAGAATCAATGCCCTCCAGGGTCTTAGGGAAAGCAGGCAGAGGGAAGCGGGCTGGAGGGAGCTTTCGTCCCTTTTAAAAAAGAGGCTGGGCCTCAGAAATAGGCCCAACACAACAGAGGGCATAGACATATCAAACATTTCAGGCAGTCTTCCTGTTGGCAGCCTTGTTTCCTTTGACAGGGGTGAGCCCAACAAGTCAGGGTATCGTCACTATTTTTTGAAAAGTCCCGGGCCTGATGATTATGCCATGATCCGTGAGGTAGTGGAGAGGAGAATACAAAGGGGTTTGAGAGACAAAGATCTACCGGATCTGCTGCTTATTGACGGCGGTCCCGGGCAGCTTGGAGTTGCCCAAAAGGTCCTTGAAGAGTACGGCATTGTGGATCAGGTGGATCTTGTGTCCATAGCCAAGGAGAGACAGGAGAAGGGTGAAAGGATTTTTATTCCGGGTTTGTCCAAGGCCTTGACGCTCGATCCAGGTGACAGGGTTCTTCTCTTTTGCCAAAGGGTCAGGGATGAGGCTCACAGGTTTGGCGTAAAGACCCACAGGGCCAGGAGAAGCAGAAAGATGTTTGAATCACAGCTTCTTGCCATACCAGGCATAGGTCCGTCCAGGCAGCTTCTGCTTTTGAAGCATTTTGGCAGTATAGACAAAATAGCATGTGCCCAGGTCGAGGAACTGGAAAAGGTTCCAGGCCTGCCCTCAAGGGTGTGCACAGAAATAGTTAATTATTTCAGGGAACAGGAAAAAATTGGGAAAGATTAAGCGGCTGCCGGTTCATGTGGCCAATCAGATAGCTGCCGGAGAAGTGGTTGAAAGACCCGCTTCGGTTGTAAAGGAGCTTGTTGAAAATGCCCTGGATGCAGGGGCAGACAGAATAGACATTCGGCTCCACCAGGGAGGAAAGAGCCTTATTGAGGTCAGGGACAATGGAGAGGGGCTCAGCCGCGAGGACCTGGAACTTGCTGTCATGCCGCATGCCACCAGCAAGATCTTTGAACCCGAGGACCTTTGTTCTATCAATACCCTTGGGTTCAGGGGAGAGGCTCTGGCCAGTATTTCTTCTGTGAGCAGGCTTACAATAAGATCAAGGCACAGGCAGGCGGAGGAGGCATGGGAGTTAACCGTATCCTTTGGAAGAGATTTGAAGGTGGTGCCTGCTGGAAGCCCGCCTGGTAGCAGCGTCCTTGTTCAGGATCTCTTTCTCGAGATTCCTGCAAGGTACAAATTCCTTAAAAGAAGGCAGACAGAGCTGTCAAGATGCCTCAAGGTCATAAGGGCCTTTGCTCTATGCTGGCCCGAGGTAGTCTTTTCAGTAAGAAATGAAAAAAGAGAAATATTCAGGAGTAAAAGGGCTGTTTCTGAAACAGATCGTCTGGAGCCTCTTTTCGGCACGGAGCTTACAGCCAGCATGAGAAAGATCTCTGGTTCCGGGGAAGGGATGGAAGTGGAGGGTTTTATTGCCCCTCCTGAAGAGGCCAGGCTTTCATCCAGGCATTTTTATTTCTTTCTGAACCGCAGACAGGTAACAAGCCCTGTAATGTGGAAGGCTGTACACGAGGCCTTGAGGGGAAGGCTGGTAAGGGGCAACTATCCTGCAGGGGTTCTTTTCATTCATATAGCCCCGGAGCTTGTGGATGTAAACGTACATCCTTCAAAGAGCGAGGTGCGGTTTCACAGGCCGGATCAGGTCTATCGAATGATCTATCACAGTATAAAAAGAGCCCTTTCCTGTGAATTCAAGGCCTATGGCAGTGAGGACGGAAGTGAAGCAATTGAAAGCGCACTCAATGACCAGGCCTGTATACGGGAAGACTTTTCTTCTCCAGATGAGGAAAATACACCTGCCGGTTTGAAGGAATTACTGACACAAACTCCCCTGCCATGGCAATCCCCAAAGGATCCGGAAGCGGATACCAAGGGCTCCGGCAAAACAGGAAGCTCTTTAAGCTGGATGCCGGCAAACACGGCATCAGGAAGTAATGCCCTGGCCGCCCGGGAAAAAACAAAGACCGAATATGACCATCCAAAGCCTTCGGAATCTGTTTTTCAAGGCCCTGGCCAGGAGGGAATCCGTATCATCGGCCAGTTCAGGCAAAGCTACATTCTTGCAGAAATGCAAAACAGACTCTTGATATTTGACCAGCATGCAGCCCATGAAGCATTGCTGTTCAAGAGGATGTCGGATGAATTTGAAAAAGAGGGAAGGTTTGCCCAGGAAAAACTCCTTTTCCCCCATGTCATGGAGGTTGATCCCGGTATGATGCAGGCACTTGATGAAGCATCAGGGACACTAAGGGAGATGGGCCTGGAGGTGGCCCTATTCGGAGAAAACCAGATTGCAATACGCTCGGTGCCGTATCTTATTGGAGGTGCAGGAGAGCCGGTTAAGGTGGCGGAGAGCATCATCAGGCAACTGCTTGAAAATCCGGTCAGAACAGGTACTGAGGCATTAAGGAAATGTATTTCGCGCCTGGCATGTTCTATGGCAGTTAAGGCAAACCAGCCGCTTCATAGAGAACAGATGGAATCTCTGGTGACAGAATGTATGGAGGAGGGTGTTACTAATTGTCCCCACGGAAGACCGGTGATGAAAGAGATCTCCATGTCGGAACTGGAAAAGGTTTTTTTCAGGCAGTGAAAGGCAAAAATGCCCCTGCGCTTTTCCCCATACTTGCCTTGGTAGGACCCACGGCTGTTGGAAAGACTTCCTTGTCAATCAGGCTTGCAAGGGAAATCCATGCCGAAATCATAAATCTTGATTCTGTACAGCTTTACAGGGGCCTGGATATAGGATC
>QOAL01000063.1 GCA_003978135.1 Thermodesulfatator sp. | reverse complement strand
TGTTTGCAGGATGCTGCAGATGCAAGGCGGAGGGTATGAAGTCGTACTGCCTGTAAGTAGAATGCCCTACAACGCCGCAGATGTGGTGACATGTGAGCAGTTACCAGAGGACGTCTTCACTGCATTATTGTATCCATCCTTGCAGGATTAAACCTTATTCCTA
Source organism: Thermodesulfatator sp. (assembly GCA_003978135.1). Lineage (GTDB taxonomy): Bacteria > Desulfobacterota > Dissulfuribacteria > Dissulfuribacterales > QOAL01 > QOAL01. The sequence continues at coordinate 4,103 of QOAL01000063.1, read as the reverse complement.
TTTCAATGGGACCGGGAAGAAGCTGTACAGGAAGTGGAGGAAGAGGGTCTGAATCAGTAACGGCCTTTAGCACGGATCGATCAAAGGCGGGAAAGCCGGACCTGCGTTCGAACTGCCTGCTCATTATGTGGCCCCGTCTGTCAATCCTTATGGATACTATTGCCTCCAGGTCCTTTCGTTTCAGCAGCTCCTCTGGAAAGTGCCAGTTTTTCCTGACGTGCATCCAGATGGCCCCTGCGTAACGCCTGAGGGCGTCATTGCCGGATGATCCCCTGCCATATGCCCCGCTGCCAGCCGTTCCTACCTTTTTTTTCAGGCTGGCAAGGCGCTTTTTCAAAAGTTCCTCCTCCTTTTTCGCCTTGAGACTTTCCTCTATCTTTTTTAGACGCTGGGACAGCCTTTTCTCCTCATTTATATTCTGTTTTGCAGTTTTCTTTTGAACCGTCTTCTTCACCGGCTTCTTTTTGGCAACGGTCTTCTTTGGTCTTTTCTTCTCCTGCTTTTTGGGTTTCAGGGAAATGGCCTTCTTTTGTGTCTTTTTGACTGTCTTTATCTGCTTTTTAACAGTCTTTTTCTGAACCTTTTTTTTAGGTTTGGATTTCGGCCTTGAAATCTTTTTGACAGGGCTTGATTTTGGCACCCTGGGACGGACCTGTGATTTTGGAGCCGAGGAGCTCTTGGATTCTGGAGCAGGGGCCTCAAATAGCTGAACGTGGTAAACCGGAGGGATCTTGATCCTTTTGTGGAGACAATCCGGGCAGAAAAAAAACAGCATAAAGATGGCGATATGGAAAGCCAGGGCCACCAAAAGGGCCTGCTTCCATCCGGCCATAGCCTCTTTTCTTATCATTTCCTGCTTTTCTTCGGCGGTGCGACAGTTTCCGGGGCTGTAACCAGCCCGAGGTTGGTAATCCCTGCCTGCCTTATCCCAGCCATGACCCTGGCAACCTTGCCATAGGAAACCTTCTTGTCTGCCCTCAAAAGCACCTGGCTTACAGCACCCTTGTCCTTGAGCTGGGACAGCTTGGTGACAAGGCTCTTTTCATCCACCGGTATGCCATCCATAAATATATTGCCCTTTTCCGATACTATCACCTCTATATGTTTCTTCTTCTGGGGCAGGGCCTTGGCCGTGGTTTCCGGGAGATTCACCGCAATACCCTTTGTCATCATGGGGGCTGTAACCATGAAGATAATAAGGAGCACAAGCATCACATCCACCAGGGGCGTAACATTTATTTCGGAAAGAAGCCTTCGGCAGCCGTTTGATGATCCGCCCATAGCTATAGCCTCTCGCCTGGCAACATGGTGTTGTCCCGGTGGGGTGATTGGCGTCTTACGAGTTCCCGTTCAACTATATTTATAAGCTCTGCACCAAATGCCTCCAGCTCCTTTTCCATGCTGGCAACTCCGCTCATAAACATGTTAAAGGCAATTACTGCTGGAATGGCTGCGGCAAGACCGGCTGCCGTAGCCACAAGGGCCTCGGAAATTCCCGGGGCCACGGTTGCAAGGCTTGCACTGCCTTGCAAGCCGATATTCTGAAAACTGCTCATTATGCCCCATACTGTGCCAAAAAGCCCGATAAACGGCGCGGAATTACCCGTTGTGGCCAGAAGGGGAACTGCAGTTTCAAGATCCTGGATCTCTATCTTTATGGCCTTTTCGATGCTCCGGGTGAGCACGTCTATCCATGCCCTCCTGTTCAACTTGACGTTGTCCATTTTCACATCGGACTGAAGATCCTGGTAGTCTGCATATGCTGACAGAAACACCTGGGCCATTGGGGAATTTTTCATGCGTCTGGCTCTGCTCTCCACCTGGGCCATGTTGACTGCCTCGGAGAAAAAGATATCAAATTCCTCGTTGGAAGAGCTGGCCTTTTTAAACATTCGCGCCTTCAAGACAATGATGGTCCAGCAAAGAACCGACATCAGCAGCAGGATCACAAGTACAAGCTGAACCACCGGGTCGGCATTAAAAATCATGGTTAAAATGTCTGCTTTGTTTCCCATACCTTCTTCTTTCGTCCTGTTCATTCAGCAAACCAGGGGGAGATACCAAACGCCCTGGGGCTGACAGTTATTTTTACCGTTCATGCATCAAAAAACATGAAATTCTCATCTCCTGGCACCGCGCAGATACCGTTAACGCCTGCCAGATCAAAGAGCCTTGCTATGGCCTTTCTGCCTTCAGTTCCAAGGGAACGGGAGAATTCGTTTACATATAGATCTATGTGCTTCTTCTGTATTCCTGAAGAAAGTTCCTGGGCATGTCTCTTGACAAACTCCGCGGTTTCTCCAGGATTTGCCCTTGCAAAATCAATGCTCTGCCTGATTCCTTCTGTAATACAGGCAGCAGTCTCTTTCGGCAGGCTGCGCCTGGCAATTATACCCCCCAGGGGAAGGGGAAGGCCTGTCTGAATTTCCCACCAGGCACCCAAGTCCTGGATACACGAAAGGCCCATTTCCTTGTAGGTAAATCTTGTCTCATGAATCACGCATCCTGCATCCACCTCCCCGCTCAGGATGGCCCCTGGAATCCTGGAGAAGAGCATGGGCCTGATTTCCCCGGGCCCAGAAGACAAATACAGCCTTAAAAGGAGGCTGGCCGTGGTGTATTCGCCCGGCACGGCAATAACGGCCCCGCGAAGCTCCTGCCTTGAAAGTATCCTTTTTCCAAGGATCAGGGGGCCGCATCCCCTTCCCAGGGCACTGCCGCTATCAAGTATCATGTACCTTTCCATTACACGTGCAGCCAGGGCATAGGATACCTTGCTCACGTCCAACATACCGCCCAGGACCAGCCTGTTAAGCTCTTCAACATCCGCAATGACCACCTTGATCCTGAAGGGGAACTCCTGCCTGTTCAGGAGATGATAGAAAATGAACGTATCATTTGGACATGGTGATATGCCGAGTGAAATTCCCCGGAGTTCCATCCTGGCTATGTAATCCCTCACAGACTTCTGATCATGGTGTCTTGCCTAAGCTCCCTCCGGAAAGCGTTTAAGGGTGCTGCAGATGCAAGGCGCGGGTGCGCAGACGTACTCCTTGTACTTCAAGTACCCGTTAACGCCGCAGATGCAGTGCACTGTGATCGCTTACCTGGCTATGTGTAAAGTAACCCCAGGAATCTGTCAACCTCAGAGGCCAGCAAGTCAAGGGCCTGGTGGATATGCCATTTGGCATGATTGGTTTCACCGGCAATGTTGCTCACTGCCCTGAATTCAAAAAGCGGTATATCATAAAACCTGCAGACCATGGCTGCAGCAGCCCCTTCCATATTTTCCACCTGTACGTCAAACATCCGGGAAATCAAATCCGCCCTTTGCATGTCTGCACTTGCACAGGAGACTGTTGCCATGGATGCTGTCCTGAAATCTTCTGACAAAATCCTGTCCCTGGAGATGACCCTGTACCAGGAATCCTGGAGGTCAAAGGCTGTCTCAAGGGCCTTTCCGTCAATCTTGAGACTGCTGACTGCATTTTCACTGCAACGGCCAAAATCTGCAAACACTTCCCTTTCTGCCAGTAATACTGAAACAGTCCCTTTTCAATACCTACTTTTCTGGCCCATGTGTACGGTTTGTCCTCTTTCATTAACAGACGTAACCTGTCACGAAATGTTTGCTTCATTTCTCCTCCATAATATAAATAATCAGGGTAATATAATATTAACTATGAGCGATCATCAACGATAGCGACTAGCTGTAGATAGCGGAGTTGTAACACGTTGTAATTAATAGAGTTAAGAATATTCCCAATAAATATGCTTTTACAATGCTTCTATGCATCAATTTGGCTTTTTTTTATTAAAAAAGGTAAAAATATACTCTTATACAACTTCAAACTTAATTAAATAAACTCAATTAATAAAAAGAACGTTCTTTTCTGTTCACTATTGCAACACAAAAACTTGAAATATGTGTAAGCATTGAACTCTTCATGAAATTTCTTGTTCGAATTATTGTACCTTATCAATGTCATTCTTTGAAGTCCGTGCTACAAGCATTTCGGCCAATGCTGTCAACAAAGCAAGCATAACAAACAACTGCCACAGTTCAGTGCCTGTTCTTGCCTGCTTCCTCAATCCCGCAATAT
>QOAL01000177.1 GCA_003978135.1 Thermodesulfatator sp. | reverse complement strand
AAAAGGGCCATTTATGGATGGATACTGGCCCGGGGACGAGGAATTCTTTCAAGATTCACCAACAGCCGCTGTGCAGCTTACAGACTCTTTCTGGATACATACTTGGTCAATATTACAAACTTGGGTGCGGCTAAACCTGGCTTCCCCTTGGTGAAATCTTGAAAAAACTCCTCGTCCCCGTTCGGAGCCGTTAGCTCATAAGGATAGGTCAGAGGTGGAGAGTATATTCCTGCTTTAGATAAGTGACTGGGATAAACAGGGAATGCTCCCTCGTTGAAATGCCTCTCTCTGCCTTATCCAGGAAGAACCAGAAACCTGTTGAGCTGTCATCTTTTATAAGATGAAAGAACCTAAGCGAGGCCCGCTGCCTCTTTCAGCTGGCTTATTTCCTGGTCACGAAGTTTCCTGATGCTTCCCGGGCCCAGGCGGCCAAGTTTTATAGGGCCCATTTCTGTCCTCTTGAGCCTTATGACAGGATGGCGGACTGTCTTGAACATATGGCGAATTTGGCGCTTTCTCCCCTCGGTCAGAATTACTTCCACCATGGCCTGACGCTTCTTCTTTCCGACAAGGGTTATTTTGCAGGGACCGGTTGTAAAACCACCTTCTATCCGGACGCCTGATCGAAGAGCATCAAGGTCCCTTTCAGAAGGAATGCCGCTTACGGTGACCAGATATTTTTTGGGGACTTTGTAGGACGGATGCAGAAGTCTGTAGGCCAGATCACCATGGTCAGTCAGAAGGACCAGCCCTTCGCTGTCAAGATCAAGCCGGCCTACAGGATATACCCTTCCCGGCACATTTTTCAGAAGATCGGCAATGGTTGGCCTGCCATGTGGATCGGAAAGGGTGGTTAAAACCCCCCTGGGTTTGTTCATGATGAGATACAAGTGTCCTGTCTTTAAAGTGATTTTTTTGCCATCAACCCTTATGTCCTGTGTGGACGGATTTATGCTGGTGCCAAGGGCGTCGATGACCCGCCCATCCACCTTAACCCGTCCTTGGAGTATGAGTTTTTCAGCCTGGCGCCTGGAACATATTCCCGCATGTGCCAGGAATTTTTGAAGTCTCATCAGGTGTGGAGCGGAAGTCTGCCTGTCTGGACATCTCATCAGGATTCTAAATCGACCTCCTGCTTGTAAATGGCGTCATCATAGGCCTTAAGTATGTCGGACCGCTGGATGAGACCGCCAGGGATCCGTTTATCAGACCTGTCCGTTAAAACTACCAGCTCGTCTATTTTTTCCTCGGCCATTTTCTTTAGGGCAGAGGCCAGGGAATCCCAGGAGTAGATGGTAGGCCTGGATTCCAGGAGATCCTTTACCGTTACGTCTGCTTCCACGCCCTTGAAGGTGACAATATGGCGGACCCTCTGGGCATTGACCACGCCCAGATAACTGCCGTTTTCATTTACTACAATGAAGGTTGAATAGGGGTATTGGGACATGAATGCCACCAACTCCTTTAGTTTCATATTCATTGGAACCGGCGGTGGCTGGACCTGTTTGGTGCGTTGTAGCACCTCGTGGACTGTAAGCCTGGCCAGGAGGCCCAGCAACATATCTGCATGGTGAATCGGTGTGTCAAAACGGGTTGTAAGCTGTTTTTCGTAAATTCCCTTCTTGCCCCTGAGCAAAAAGGCCAGGGTGGATACCCATACCGCAGGCAGCAAGAGCTCATAATTACCTGTCATCTCGCTTACCATGATCACGGTTGAAAATGGTGTGCTGGCTGCCGAGGCGAAAAAGCCTGCCATGCCCACAATAACATATGCCTCCGGATTTGGTACAAGGCCAGGCCAGAACTGCTGAAGGAGAAGTCCAACCGCTCCTCCCAGGGTACCCCCAATTACAACAGACGGTCCGAAGACACCCCCGCTTCCTCCTGATGCAATACTGAAAGCAGTGGTAAAGATCTTCCCTATGGCCACTGCCAGAAGGGTGGCCACTGCCAGTTTGCCATCAAAGGCATTTTGAAGCACTCCATAGCCTGTATAAATTGCCTCCGGCAGTAAATAGCCAATTGCACCAGTGAGAAAGCCTCCGATCGCAGGTTTCAGATGAGGAAGGCAGGGGATATCCACAAAGATGTCCCTTACAAAATAAAAAATCCTGGCATAAAATCTGGCTACATAGGCCACAACAATGGCAAGAATGGTGTAGGGAAGTATTTCCGAAGAGTGGTGAAATACATAATGCGGAGTGATAAACAGGGAGCCAAAGCCAAAAAAAAGCGAAAAAACGCAGTAGGCTACCACGGAAGTTATGGCCGAGGGAACCAGCAGCTCATATTCCATGTCTATATCCCTGTAGAGGATTTCAGCTGCAAAAATGGCTCCGGCAAGGGGTGCATGGAATATGGAGCCTATACCTGCACTCATGCCGGCCATCATTAGAATTCTTCTCTCCTCGGTGCGCAGGTGCAGCTTTTCAGCAATGATTGCGCCAAAGCCGGCTCCGATCTGGGCAATAGGTCCTTCTCTTCCTCCTGAGCCTCCTGAGCCAATGGTAATGGCTGATGCTATTGTCTTGATTAGCGGAACCCGGGCCCTGATACGGGCGTCCTTGAAATGATAGGCCTCCAGGGCTGCATCTGTGCCGTGTCCTTCAGCTTCAGGTGCAAATGTGTAGATAAGCCATCCAGCCAGAAGACCTCCAATAGTGGGCACAACAAGAAGCATCCATCTAACAAAGCTGGTAGTTGTGGGCGGGAGAAGCGGGGATTCTCCTCCCGGGCCTTCAGGCCGGTATCCTGCCAGGTAATCCAGGAAGAAATGATGGGACAGGTCCAGGGCTGAATAAAAGAATACAGAACCAAGCCCTGCTATGATTCCCGTGGGAATGGCAAGCAGTAAAAGCCTCCTGATATGGAGCCATTTCTTGATTCCCCTTTTGAGATTGTCCAGGATTTTGATATTCATGGTATATTCAAATAAAAGCTGCCTTTGAAAACCGGGGAGTTTGCCCTGAATGAAAAGAGTTCATAGATGTCTTATATCACAATAAGCAGCCACTAAAAACAAATGATTGTAACAGAAAGAAAGCAAAACATATTGACCCGGAAAATGATTTGCCTTTATTCCTCGCGGGCATTTACCTGTTTCACAAATGTCTTTATCAAAAGCCGTATCTCCGGCATTTTATGTCATGCACTCTGAACCTTTCAACAACAGGCCTTCGGGATGGCTGGTGGCCTATAACCTGGCCCAGTTTATAGGTCTTCCGGTTGTGTTCCCGGTGCTCACAGGCCTCAGCCTTTTGAAAAAAAAGTACAGGGCGCAGTTGCCTTCAAGGATGGGCCTGGGGGCCGGCAGACTCCTGCCTGCAAAAAGGGATAAGCATATCTGGATTCATACCATGTCACTTGGCGAATTCAATGCAGCAAGGCCATTTATTCAGGAGATAAGCAATGCATTTCCTCAAGCGAAACTTATTCTGTCTGCCACCACTGCCACGGGCCTTTCTGCCCTTAAACAGAGCCCTTTTGCTGAAAATGCTGTAATCACCACCCTGCCCTTTGATTTTTTGCCCCTGGTAAACCACGTTTTAGGAGTCTTAAGGCCTGACTGTTTTATTCTGATAGAAACTGATGTATGGCCGAATTTTCTATGGAGCCTCCGCAGGCAAAACATTCCCGCCATTCTTGTAAATGGCAGCATATCCAGTACCGCTGCCAGGAGAATTAAAAAAGTACCCGGAGCAGCAAGGTTTTTGTACGGTCCGTTTTCCTGTATGGGCATGCAGTCAGAAGACGATGCGGCACGCCTTCTCGCCCTGGGCATTGCTCCAGACAGGATCAGGAATTGTGGAAACCTGAAATTTGATTACAGGCCTGCCAGGATATCAGAAGATGAAAAAACAAGGCTTTTGCGGCTTGCAGGCTTTACCGGCAACTCAAGGATAATAACTGCAGGAAGCACTCATGCCGGTGAAGAAATAAAAATAGCCCAGGCCTTTTCGAGACTTAGACAATCGCTGCCCTCTTCAGCCCTTGTCCTTGCCCCCAGGGACGTGAACAGGGGTGCCGAGGTGGCGGAAATCTTGCAATCATATGGACTTGCGTGCAGATTCAGGTCTGGAAGCGCTGTCTCTTCCCAGGTCCAAGCAGGCGCTCACCAGGTGTTCATCCTTGATACCCTGGGTGAACTGGAACGGTTTTATGGTATTTCAGACATCGCCTTTGTCGGGGGGAGCCTCGCTCCCGTTGGAGGGCATAATATACTAGAGCCAGCGGCCTTTGGTCTGCCTGTCATTTTTGGCCCGTTCATGGAA
>QOAL01000062.1 GCA_003978135.1 Thermodesulfatator sp. | reverse complement strand
CTGCAGGGCTGCCTTTTGGGCTTCGAAGTCAGAGACCATTTTTTGTTTTTTTGCAGAATATTCCTCTTCCAATTCCCTGATCCGCTGTTCAACTTCTTTTTCTGTCTGGAGCTTCTGTTCCTCATATGCGGCCATCAGTTTCCGGAAACTTTCAGTGGCTGCTTCAATGTCGTAAAGTTCTTTTAGCCTTTCTTCCTGGACTGCAATGGCCTGGTTCAGGTCCTGGAGGCGTTCCGCCTGGCTGGAGAGTTTTTGTGTGAGGTCATTAAGTGTTTTCCCCAGGAGAGTTCTCAGGGACGCAACATTTTCGATGACTCCTTCAACAGTAGCCTGCTTGGCACTGGAAACAGCCTGCTTTTTCTTGAGTCGTTCCGCCTCCGAACGCCACTTTTCAGCCTCGCTCGCCTCTCTTAGTTTTTTCTGATAGGCATTGAAAAGCTTGGAATACCTTTCAATAAGTTCTTTTTTTGTCATGGAAGTGGTTATTTTGAAATCATCCGCCATTGCCCTTCTCCTTTATTATTTTTTGAACGGTCATGATATCTTTTCGTCAAGGTCGTTTTATTTTTCCTGGCGAATACTAATTAGAAGGCGTTGATGCCTCAAAATGGGAAGACGGGTCCGAATAAGGTCATAACAGAGACCTTTCTTCTTCAGGAATTCCACGTTTTTTTTTAGTTCCGATTCCCCGGCAGGCCCCTTAAGCAATACCATGGAACCAGAAGGGGCCATGAAATCAATGCCCGTTTCAATAAACCATCTCACTGAACCGGTGGCCTGGCTGACAATGAGGTCAAATCCGTTTTCTGGAAGGTGTTTCGGAGGATTTGCCGGACCGATTGATTTTTCTTCAACAAAGATGTTCTTGAGGGCCAGCCTTGCCACAACAAATCTCAGGAAGGAGCATTTCTTTTTTAATGCCTCTGCCAGGACCATGTTGAATTCCGGCGTAATAAGTTTCAAAATCAGCCCCGGAATTCCGGCTCCTGTGCCAATATCAAGAATTGTTTTTATTGTGCCCGTGTGTGAGTGGATTTGTTTGAGAAGCAAGATGGTGTCACCAAGGTGTTTGATGACAAGGGTTTCCATATCTTTTATGCCTGTCAGGTTGGTTACCCTGTTCCATTTTAATAATTCGGAAAAATAAAACGCAAGCCTGTCGCTTTGCCTCTTATCCAGGGGGAAAGAGGCTGCCCTGCCCACCCGCTCGATGATTTCAGGCAGGTACTTCTGGAAGCTGTTCGTTTGCAAGGTTTCCAAAGGATGAGAATTTGCCGACAAAGGCAAGCATAACGGTGCCGGTTGGCCCGTTTCTTTGTTTTGCTACTATAATTTCGGCCTTCCCGCGTCTTGGATTGTCTTCATCCCTGTTATAAACTTCATCCCGATATATAAATGCTATGACATCAGCATCCTGCTCAATGGCACCGGATTCCCTGAGGTCAGACATCTGGGGCCTTTTGTTTGGCCTGTCTTCTACTTTTCTGTTTAATTGTGAAAGGGCAAGGACAGGTACGTTCAGCTCCTTGGCCATGGCCTTTAAGGATCTGGAAATTTCTGAGATCTCCTGTTCGCGGCGTTCAGTTCCTGCTCGTCCCTGCATAAGCTGAAGGTAGTCCACGATGATGAGGCCTATGTTGCGGTCGCTTTTAAGCCTTCTTGCCTTTGCCCTCATTTCAAGTACGCTCAGTGCAGGGGTATCGTCAATGAAAATAGGTGCCTGGGAAAGGTTTCCGGCAGCAGTGATAAGCCTGGGCCAGTCCTCTTTCCCCAGGAACCCGGTTCTGACCTTGTGGGCATCCACCATGGCCTCGGAACAGAGCATCCGCAGGGCAAGTTGTTCCTTGGACATTTCCAGAGAAAAGATGGCCGTAGGCACATCGTGTTCCACTGCCGCGTGCTGGGCGATGTTCAGTGCAAAGGCAGTTTTGCCCATGGAAGGCCGACCGGCGATTATGATCAGGTCCGAAGGCTGGAATCCGGCAGTGAGTTTGTCCAGTTCTGAAAAACCGGACGGAATACCGGTTATCAGCTCCTTTTTTTCATAGAGTTCTTCAACCCTGTGTATGCTGGCCTTCAGGACGTCTTTCAAGGGATTAAACGCCTGGGTTATCTTGGATTGGGACAACTCGAAGATGGCGCTTTCCGCACTTTCCAGGATGTCATCGATGTCTCCGGCCTCTTCATAACACATGGTGGCGATCTCAGAGCTTTTCTTAATAAGCTTCCTCAATACGGCCTTGTCCCTGACAATCCTGGCATAATAATCCACGTTGGATGCAACAGGCACGGTCTCTGTCAGCTCGGCAAGGTATATTGCACCCCCTGCTGATTCCAGCCTGCCCCGTCTGGCAAGATCGTTGTGAACAGTAATCAGGTCCTGGGGTTCATTACGGTCAAAAAGATCCACCATGGTGGAATATATGACAGAATGACTTTCTTTGTAGAAATCATCGGGCTTGAGGATTTCTATCACCTTCACCAGGGCCCCGTCTTCTATGAGGATGCTTCCCAGCACGCATTGTTCTGCATCAAGATTCTGGGGAGGAATCCTGAAGTCATCCTTTGAAAAATTTTTGACCTTGAACTGTCTGACTGCCACTTTTACTCGGCTGCCACCACCTTGATTTTTACAGTTCCTGTGACGTCCGGGCTGAGCTTGACAGGAATTTCATATTCTCCCAGTGCCTTGATCGGCTCTTCCAGGACGATTTTCTTCCTGTCTATCTCGTAGCCTTTCTCTTCGATGGCCTTTGCTATGTCAAGATTAGTCACAGAGCCATAGAGTTTTTCCTCTTCCCCCACCTTGACTGGAATTTCAATGTCCAGGCCAGCCAACTGGGACGCAAGGGCCTCAAATTCTTCCTTCATTTTCGCCGCCCTTTTCAGGATTGCCTCTCTTTGTTTTTCAATCTTGGCAAGATTTTTCTTGTCTGCCAGTATGGCGATTCCCTTGGGCAGAAGATAATTTCTGGCATAGCCATTGGCCACATTTACAATATCCCCGGCTTTGCCAAGGTTTTCCAAGCTCTCATTCAATATGACTTCCATTTTTATTATGACCTCCAAAAAAATAGGGAATTGATGAGCCGGCAAAATGGTTTTATGTCATGCCGGTTTTATGTTTCTATATCTTTTCTACTGTTTTCAAGGCGCTGACGAAAATCGAACCAGTTATCCATTAGCCCTGTAAAAACTACCATAAGTAGACCATACCACTGGATACCTATCAACAAATAAACCAGCCACCTGACGAACACGGGTATCTTCATGATCTGGAAGAAGAATTTCATTACTGCAAAACCCTGGATCAGATAGAAAATACTGACTGCCGTAACCAGGTTCTTTCCTGCAGATGAGATGTCTTCTCCCGGATATATGGCCATGAAGCCCGATATTATAAAAATCCAAACCAGGAACGGAGGCATTTTCCATTCCTGGAAATCTGGTCCTGGTACGAGTCTGCTTTTTCTGGCCCGGCTGCAGAACGCGCATGCATAAATATTGGACAGACTCAGAAATATGAACATACTGCCAAGGATGGCAGGGAAGAAGGCTATCATGGTTTCCTTGAGCTGGCCCATGATCTGGGTCAGTTCCGGAGCCAGGTCCTTGCCTGCATTTTTCACATAGAGGTCCACACCCTTGTCAAATTCTGCTGACATGCTCTTGACTATGGCCTGGTATGCCACAAGGGGCCTTCCCTCAGTACCAAGATATACTATGGTGACTGACAGCACAGCCAGACAGAGTGAACAGGCCAGCAGGGTTTCCGGTGCTGTCCTCTGAAAATGCGTGAAGAGCATTATAATGGCACATAGGCATACGCTCTGGGCCAAAAGCAGCATGCCATCAGGTCTGCCAAGTACAACAAGGAGCAGGCCCCCCAGGACAAAAATCCCGGTGAGCCAATAGAGTTTTAATCGGAAGTTTCCCGACGGGTCCAGAAAACAGGCAGCTATACCAGGAGTAAAAAATTGTAGGCCTGAACTAAGGCCTGGCAGCAGGCTGGGAAGAATCAGAGCTCCGGCGCCGATGAGTTCATTCCTGGAAATTGCCCAGATGCTCCTGTTTTCCGTGCGGCCATTTTGCTGGTGGCTGTTCACTCCATCAAGAAATTAGTCTTTCAGGGCATGTCCCGACGTAAAGGGAATCAATGCCATTATCCTGGCCTTTTTTATTGCATTTGTAAGCCTGCGTTGATGCTTGGCACATGTGCCCGTGACCCTTCTCGGCAGGATTTTCCCCCGTTCCGTAATAAAATGTTTCAGGAG
>QOAL01000051.1 GCA_003978135.1 Thermodesulfatator sp. | reverse complement strand
CAATGTCCAAGCCGCTTCACTGAGATAAAATTCCACAACAGCATCCCCTGGAAAGAACTTTATTTCCAGGGCGGCAAGGGATTCACAAGGGTAACTGCTGCCATTCGCCTTCGATCACCCAAGGGTTTCTGTCCAGTGGGTACGACTGGCCTTTTCTCAGGCTTTATGCCATGTCCACTGGAAAAGGCAGACATCAGGGTGCTTTCAGTGGAAACTGCCATGTCCAACCTTATACCGCCCCAGGAAGAATATACTCAACATGTATGGTTCAAACAGGAAACCGACCAGGCCCTGCAACGGCTTCGCATCAAAAAAGGCAATAGCCCATGGATAAAGGCCTACACCTGGAACGAAAACGGCGTTTCACGGCTCAAAATTCAACCAAAGCATCCTTTAGACGTGAACAAAAAACCAGAAAAATGGAAAAAAACACACAAGTCATTTTATCCCTTCCCCAAGAAAACCAGGTGCCAGATAATTTCCGAACCTACGCTTCTCTTCCATCTCCTTTCCAGGATCGATACGAAAAAAACGAGATTTCCCCTGGAACTTTGTATCTTCGGCAAGAAAGAACTCCACAGGGTTATTATACGCCTCATGAGGCTTGAACCACTCAAGGTATCTTTTGAATCTTATGGCCTCCAAGGAACCAGAAGGATAGAAAAGAATGTAACTCCCCTGGTCTTTTTCATAAGCGAACCTCCTTCCCAGGATAAAAAAAAGCGTGAACAATTTTCACTCCTTGGCCTCAGGGATGAGATATTCATATTTGTAGACCCCAAAACCCGCCTGCCTGTCAGACTCATGGGAAAAACCAGCAAATTTGGCCACATAGTCCTTGCACTTACCGGTGCATGGCTGAAATAGAAAAAGGGAACGCAAACCCTACAGGGCAACTAAATGAGCATTTCTTCCAAGATATAATTGCTCCCATAAACTGGGGCTGTCCAAAATCAAGTAGGATGACATGCGAAATCGCCAGGTTGTTTCTCTCGGGAGCATTCCCTGTTTGTCCTCATAGCCTGGGGGCGAGCATTTCTTTCAAGATTCACCAACAGCCGCTGTGCGGGCTACATACTCTTTCTGGATACATACCCTGGCAATCTTGCAAACTTCAGTGCGGCTAAACCTGGCTTCCTCTTGGTGAATCTTGAAAGAAACGTCTCGCCCCCTTCGGAGCCGTTAGATCACAAAGGTAAAAGAGTCAGGGAGCATATTCCTGTTTTATGAAAGCGAACGGGACAAACCAGGAATACTCCCTTTGCACAGTCCCTGTACCATTATATCCCGTCAAAATTTGCCCTGTGGGTATTGCCACGATACAACTTTCTTTCCTGGAGATTCATGAACCACGAAGCAATGTTGGCCTTGGTAACAGGAAGGGGCAATCTTCTGAGCATGGATGACCAGGAATAAAATTCCCTGTAAAGCCTGAGGACATTCTCCTCAAGCTCTTCAGGGCTGTAATTCCTGGGATATATTTCTGCAATAACCCCTGGCCACCTGCCCATGTTGTACGGGTCCCTGAGCCTTCCCTGGGAAAGATAGCGGTCATAGATCTTTGTGCCCTTGTGCGGTGAAAACACGTTGAAAAATGCCACATGCACCTTGTTTTCCACAAGAAATTTCAGGGTGGCATCGAAATCTTCCAGATTATCTGTATCCCAGCCGAATATCAGGTTGAAAGAAAAACTGATGCCAAGTTTTCTGAGTTTCTGGGTAACCTCTGTAAGCCTGCCTGCCGGAGTTGTCTTTTTATTCATATTCTCCAGGGTGCGGCGGTTTATGCTCTCTACCCCCATATTTATATGTAGCAGGCCACTTTTTTTGGCAAGTTCCATGAATTCATCATCCAGACACCTGTTGGTATTCCAAAGGGTGGACCAGCGTATCTTCAATGGAATAAGCCTTTCCATAAGCTCCATGGTACGGGAGCGATTGCCGGCAAAGGTACTGTCCGCGAAAAATATCTGCCTGCATCCAGTGTATTTTATCTCCTCTATCACCTCTTCAACAGGCCTCATGCGGTATCGTTCGCCCAGGTGATATCTTTCTGCACAAAATTCACACCTGTACGGGCATCCCCTGGTGGTCTGCACAGAATAGGTCGGAAACCTTGAAAATATTGAAGGAGAAAGCAGATCATACCTTGGAAAAGGCAACCCGTGGAGATCATGAAGTCTTTCCGCCTTGTAATGCCTTTTCAAATGGCCTGCCTCCAGGTCATTGATCACTAACGGGATGGGAATTTCACCTTCACCCTGCACCACTGCATCTGCGTGATTTTCCACCTCATCTGCATAAAAGGTGCAGTGAGGCCCGCCAATTACTACCGGGATCCCCTTTGCCCTGTATTGGTCTGCTATTTCATATGCCCTGAAAGAGGTTAATATGGTAGAAGTGATGAACACGCAGTCGCAGGGCATATTAAAATCCAGTTCTTCTATCTGCTCATCAGTGAGCTTGATTTCATGCCCTGGTGGGACAAGAGAGGCAAGGTACGGAAGTGTCAGGGGAACCAGGGCACGGGCCCTTGTCTTGAACAGCTTCCTGCTGAAAGGCCTGTCAAAATGGGTAGGTTGTATGATATGAATCCGCATGGTGTACTTGCACTTACTTTTTAGACCCAAATCCTGTAGGACTCAGGTGATATGATTTATAACCTCAGCCAACTCACAAATTTAACAATCCGCTGAACTTAATTCCATGGGCACGGCGAGAAAAGGATTATTTCAAAAAAAAGGGACCGTTGTATGGCTCTTGATCACAGCCGTCACCTTCTACCTGTTACTCGAGGAAACCGACTTCAATCTCATGCTTGTAGCCAGGAAGGTGCTCTGGCCTGTATCAAGGCTCATAGCTATCATGACAGGCGCCCTTTTTTTATCAGCACTGATCGAGGCAAGGGGCTGGTCAAATCTTGTCTCAGGGCTTTCAAGACCCCTCATGAAGATGGGCAATCTCAGCGATTGGAGCGGTACGGCATTCACCACTGCCTTTCTGTCCGGAATCGCTGCAAGCACCATGCTCTGGAATGCATACCAGGAAGGCAAAATCTCCAAGAGGGAGATGTTTATAGCCGCATTGCTCAACGTTGGTATTCCATCATATTTCCTTCATCTGCCCGTAACCCTGGCAATCATTGTCCCGCTGGTAGGCAGCGCAGGAGCCATTTATCTGTCCATAACCTTTTTGGCAGCTGTGATACGTACTATTGTCGTGATAGCTGCCGGACGATTTCTGCTGTCCAGGGCCGAAAACAGGGAAAATATTGAGAAGTCCCAGCAGGATTTCAGAAAACGCAAGCCCCAAAAGGTCATGGACCTTTTCAGGAAATACATAACACAGAGATTATTCGGCATAGTTCTTTACACTGTGCCCATTTATATTCTCGTGGTTCTTTGCCGGCTCTGGGGACTTTTTGATATGTTGAAGGAGGCATCGGCACACCTGGTAACCACCAATGTCATACCGGTGGAAGGCATTTCCGTGGTGGTCTTCAGCATTGTGGCAGAATTTACAGCCGGAGCTGCGGCAGCAGGCGCAATGCTTCATGAAGGAGTCTTGAGCCTCAAGCAGACGGTAGCAGCCCTGATTCTGGGCAATATAATTGCAACTCCTGTCAGGGCTCTCAGGCATCAACTTCCCAGATACCTGGGCATTTATACCCCTTCAACGGGCATTGCACTTATAGTTATAGGCCAGCTTCTGAGGGTAACAAGCGTTGCCCTTGCAGGCGGCCTTTACTGGATACTTTTCTGAAAAAAACTTTATACAGGTAGTTAAGGAGAAATCATCTAAATGAAAATCGGATTATTAATTTTCCTGATATCACTAGGTCTGCACATTGCATCAACCTGCTGCCTTGCATCCATTCATGGACTTCCCAAAAACATCCCTGAGATGAAGCTAAACATCCGTCTTGATCTGCAAGACCGCATGTTGAGCGGCACTGCACGAATAATGCAAGGGGCAGCAGCAGAAAACCTCCTGGTAAGAGGAATCAACATAGTGGAGGTAAGAACCGGCCACAGGAAACTGGATTTTTTTGTAAAGGATGACAGGTTACACATCAATGACTCCTTTAACGGAAACGACAGCTTACTGATAACCTTTGACAAGTCCCTGGAAGGGACTCAGAAGGTCAGTGGACGGGAATTTCAGGGCGGCAATCTTGTGCAGAATGATTTTGCCCTTCTCATGTCTGACTGGTGCCCGATTCTTACAAGACCTGCCATTTACGACCTGGAGGTATCTCTAAAAAGTGATCTTGTTGCCATATCAGAGGCGGATGAGGTCATTTCTTCCCGGGGAAAGGGCCTTAGCAAAA
>QOAL01000128.1 GCA_003978135.1 Thermodesulfatator sp. | reverse complement strand
AGCGCTTTTAAGCTGAAAAGCTCATACACTCTCAAAAAATTATTGAATTTCTTTGGTCTCGAAGAATAATGATAGTTCGCCTGATGAATAAGATTAGATCGCGCGGAGCCACGATCTGAAACATTTGTAGAACAAGCCCGGTTCTAGCGACGGCGGGTACGAGCAAAAAATTTTCATTAGCAGAACTTGATTCTTACTGTCCTGGACACGAACAGGGGATTCCCAGCCGTATCCGGAACCAAGCCGCCTTTGATTCTGCACAAAAAAGCTCAGAATTTGAAACGCACCATGTGCAATACCGTATCCTTGCCATCCAGGTGCTTATTCCGATGAATTCGGCCGGTGATTCCGAAGTTATCCGGTCACCCATTCTGCCATACTCGTTTCCAGGCCATGAGGTCAAACAGGCAATACTCCCAACAAAAATATTTGCAGTTGCAAAATTCAGTTGATCACGTAAGATTTCGTTAAGAGTACAAGAACCGGTTCTTCAATGACATAAAAGAGTCCGGCTGGCTGTTCTATAATCATTATTATCGGTTGGCGAGCGGCATCCGGTCCATACCTCGGAAGGAGAAATTTATGTTACGCCGACCTGATATAATACGCATTATAATACCTGTTGTACTTTCCATCTTTTTTGTCATCATGGGCCTGGATGTCTGCCGCGGCGATGATAATGCAACCATCAGCCTGAACAATTGGCCGGTAGTAAGCGAATGGGTCAGGGAACTCAGTCTTGTGCCTGCTGATCCGCTCCATTCACTTCCTGCAGCCTTTGACCTTAGAACAGAACACCGTGCATTGCCAGCGGCTCATGATCATCCGTGTGCGTCATGCTGGGCGAGTGCGGGAACCTACATGGTGGAGTCTCTCCTGATGCCCGGGCAGGAAACCGATCTTTCGGAAACCGATATGCAGATGACCATGAATGAAGAATGTTCAGGTGGAGGCTCCCTATCCACGATTACGAATTACCTGACCACGTGGAATGGACCCGTAACCGAAGATGACTATCAGGACCTGGTAGTCGCCCAGGGCAAGAAGGCACCGATTCAGGCGCACGTGCAGCAGGTCCGGATTCTACCCGCCCGCAGGAGCCCGAATGATAATCTCTGGATAAAATCTGCCATATATCATTACGGACCTGTTTATGCCGAAGTCAGCAAGTATGGTATTGGACATGATAACCCCAATTGCCCCAACTGCTATTACATGCCCAAAAGGAGTCCGCAACACGCAGTAGCTCTTGTGGGCTGGGACGACAATATTCCCAGGGAATGGTTTTCTCATACTTTTTACGATGAGGAATATACGCCACCGGGAGATGGCGCCTTTATTGCCAGGGGAAATGAGGGATTCTGCTATTATATATCATACTATGACGGGACCGTTGGATACGATATAACGGGTTTTCTATCCATGGAATCCACTGACAACTACCGGCGCATATATCAACATGATCCCTTGGGAACTCTTTCCTGGCTCGAACTCCTTGATATCCCCGGGGGATATGAAGTTCCCAACCAGCTTCCGACCGTATATGGAGGAAACGTATTTATCGCCCAGGAAGATGAAATCTTGAGCGCAGTCGGTTTCAAGGTTGAGGATCATTTAACTGTGTCGGAACACCCTGATACGACGGTTCACGTTTCTGTTTATCTTGATCCTGATTCCGGACCGGTGAACACCTCCGGGCCGGTCAGCAGTTTTACTACAGTCGTTTACATGGATGGATATTATACTGTGCCATTGCCCCAGGAGATACCGCTTTCCGCCGGCCAGCGTTTCTCTGTGGTATTGCACTATGGAAC
Source organism: Thermodesulfatator sp. (assembly GCA_003978135.1). Lineage (GTDB taxonomy): Bacteria > Desulfobacterota > Dissulfuribacteria > Dissulfuribacterales > QOAL01 > QOAL01. The sequence goes on along the minus strand of QOAL01000128.1, from coordinate 2,534 downwards.
CAATCTGCCCATAGAAACGAAAACGCTCACGCATCATTTTGCCGTCTCCCCAGGGGAAAGCTTTATCAGCAAAGACGGTACCCAGTGGTTCGATATTACAGACGTGCCGAAATCCGGAGATGTATTTGGTAATCTTGATATCAAGGCATATACTAGGAAGCTGGTACTGCCTGCTTTTGTCTCGAATTTAAGCTGGAGCACCGACTGGGATTTCGTTAGCCACCTTTCTCTGATGCCCTGGCATCCCGGGTTCACCCTGGGGAAAGCCCCTGAAGTGGAATCCACTGAGCCCCTGAACAATGAGACGGTGACTGACGGAGTAGTACTTAAAGTTCATTTTAAAGATCAAATTAAACCCGGTCCAGGACTTGCCGATGTTGTCCTGGCCTCTGATGATGAAACAAGGCTGGTATTTGTTTTTATCGAGGGAGACACGCTCCTGATTCCACCTGGAGGTCCGTTAACAGCCCATGAAACAGGCGGGAAAAAGTGGACAGTAAAGATTCCTGCTGATGCGGTGACGGATATTTACGGAAATTCCATGGAACAGGATTATTCCTGGAGTTTCGTGGTGATGGCTGTGAACTGAGATGGTGGTGGGTTAGGAGCTCAAAAATTGCTTTTCCAGCAAAGGTAACATTTATTTGCTCCTGTAAAAAATAATAATCAAGGGGGGGTTGCAACGTAATCCGTTATGCCTATCTTTTGGTGGAAGAACATGGAACCCTCAAAACAACATTGTCATATAGCGCTAATCCAAAATTTGTCCTTGATTTTAGTGGAATAATTTATTATAATTCGGTGTTTTGTTTGCAATTTTAATATCAAGTACGAGATTGCACAAAGATTAAGGACAGATAGCCATGGCAGAAAAAACCGCTGTTAAGAACCCTGGGAATGGTTCTGAGGAATATATGGACCTTCTCCTGGAGGCCGGCCACAAGGGTTCACTTTCCTATGACACCTTAAACCAAATAATCCCCGATGACATCAAGGATCCGGAAAAACTGGAAGAAATTTTTGATATGCTTGGTCAAAACAACATAGAAGTAGTTGGAGGCACCCTGAGTGATGCCATTGAGCTCAAAAAGGGTACCATTGGCGTAGATCCTCAACCAGCAGATACCCCACCTGTCGATAACGCAAAGGCTCAACCGGCTGCCAAAAAGCAGGAGGTTGTCCTCGACGCAGGAGAATATACAGATTCCGAAGAGATAACCACCACTTATCTCAGGGAAATGGGCAGATACGAGCTCCTCACCCCTGAAAAGGAAGAAGAACTCAGCAAGATTATCCGGACGGGCTTCAACAGTATCATCAAGTCCATAATGGAAATCAATTCGGCGTTTCCTGAAATTGAACGGCTGAGAGAGCAAATTCACATCTGGAAGCGAAGAGATCCCACCCTCAAACCAAAGAAACAGCACCTGAACTACTTGGCCGAGACTGTTTACAGCATTGCTGACACTTACCCAGACGACGCCCGGTTGGCTGAACTGAAAAAATTTGTTCGGATTCAGCAGATTAAGGTGGAGCGGGCCAAAGATGAAATGATAAATGCCAACCTGCGCCTGGTGGTAAGCATTGCCAAACGGTATATGCACCAGGGCCTTTCACTGGCGGACCTTATTCAGGAAGGCAATCTCGGCTTGATGAGGGCGGTTTTCCGCTTTGACTATACCAAGGGTAACAAGTTCTCGACATATGCGAGCTGGTGGATCAGACAGGCTATCACCAGAGCGATACTTGACAAGACCCGAACGATACGTCTTCCGGTCCATTTTCTTGAGCTTAGAAGCCAATTTTTCAAGGCCTTTTATGCCATGCTCAAGGAGCTGGGAAGAGAACCAAGCCCAGCCGAAATATCAGAGCGGACAGGTCTTCCCATGGAAAAGATCCTTTCCATACTGGAGGCATCCAGGGAGCCGGTTTCCCTTGAAACTCCTGTAGGTGATGAGGACAGCACCCTGGGTGATTTTATTGAAAACAAGGATGCAGTTTCCCCTTACGAAACCGTGCGGGAAAGAGAACTCACCGAGCGGATAAAGAGCATCCTTGCTACACTGAGTCCCAGGGAAGAAAAGATAATCAGGCTCCGTTTCGGAATAGGAGAGGACAGTGAGTACACCCTGGAAGAGATTGGAAGGAGATTTAATGTCTCCAGGGAGCGCATACGTCAGATAGAAAAAAAGGCCCTGAACCGACTGAGGCATTCAAGCCGCAGGGAAAAACTCAAATACTTCCTCGACTAAAATACAATTCAAACAATGCTAAACGGCCCTTTGGGCCGTTTTTTTTATTGTTCCACGTTTAATACCATGCCCGTAAGGATCTTAGGGTAAAAGAAGGTTGACTTATGAGGCATTGAAAGCCCTGCATCTGCCACTGCCAGCACCTGTTTTACAGGGGTGGGATGCATAAAAAAAAGCATTTCGTCCTTCTTGAGATTCTTAACGGCTTTTTCTGAATCCGCGGTGAAGATGATATCCCTACCTGCCTCCAGCCTGTGGGGATCAATACCAAGGGCCTTTTTG
>QOAL01000181.1 GCA_003978135.1 Thermodesulfatator sp. | reverse complement strand
TGGCTAAAGTTTCAAAGGGAATCAGGTGCAGATCTTGTATCTAAAGATGTCATTGCTCGCATGGAGCACCTTGAGATGAGTCTTAAAAAGAAAAAAACAGTTCATAGGGCCAACACTAAAAACCTTTCATCAGTAAAAAATCTGTCTTCTCTTCAGAGTATAGTTGAAAAATGCAGGCTGTGTCCCCTTTCCGAGACCAGAAACAGGGTGGTATTCGGAGAGGGCGATTCCAATGCCCTGCTCATGCTGATTGGAGAGGCACCGGGCAGGGAGGAGGATCTGAAGGGAAGGCCGTTTGTAGGAAGATCAGGTGAACTCCTTACCAAGATGCTCAGGGCCATAAACATTGAAAGACAGGAGGTATTTATTACCAGTGTCATAAAATGCAGGCCCCCGGGAAACCGCACTCCTTCCCGTGAAGAAATAGCAGCTTGCCTTCCCTTTCTTGAAAAACAGATAGAGTTTGTTTCCCCAGGACTCATATTGTGCCTTGGCGCAACTGCAGCCAGTTCCCTGCTCGGGACCTCGGCATCCCTTTCCTCCCTCCGGCAGAAATTTCACGAATATAATGGTATAAAGGTGGTAGTAACCTATCATCCTGCCTATCTTCTCCGTTTCGGTGGCATGAAACAAAGGGATCTGAAAAAAAAGGCCTGGCATGACCTTCAGATGCTCCAAAAGGAATATGAAAAACTCAGGGAAACCTCCAAATAAGAGAGCACGCCTGCTTTCCAGTCTTATCGCAGGCATATTCCTGGTCTTCTTTGCCACTTTTGCCATTGGAGCCGAACAAACAGGAAAAATCCCTGCTCTCAAGGGGCCGGTCTATACCCTGGAACTTGATTCCAGCATAAATCCAGGATCCATGGAGTTTCTGGAAAGGGCAATAAAACAAGCTGAATCTGGCAACGCATCCTGCCTGGTAGTGTTACTGGACACACCTGGAGGGCTTGTGGCAACCCTGAGGAAGATGATCCAGGCAGTCATGCAATCCCGGGTCCCGGTAATTGTCTATGTCTATCCTCCAGGGGCTAGGGCTGCCTCTGCCGGAGCGCTCCTTACCCTTTCGGCCCACATCGCAGCAATGGCTCCTGGTACCAACATCGGGGCAGCCCATCCTGTGACTATCGGACAAAAAATTGAACCAGGCAGCAAGATGGCTGAGAAGATAGAAAACGATCTGTCCGCCCTGGCTGTTAGTATTGCGGAAAAGCGCGGGAGAAACAAGAAATGGGCTGAAGAGGCCGTTAGAAAAAGCAGATCCACCACTGCTGAAAAGGCCCTGGAGCTTCATGTCATCGACCTCATTGCACCTGATCTGCACGATCTTTTAACAAAGGTTCAGGGAAAGGTGGTAGAATTGGAAAAGAAAGGAATGGTTAGGATATATCCTGAGCCTTCAAACATTATTCCTGTAGGTGAAAATTTCAGGGAGAAGGTTCTTGGAATAATAGCCGACCCCAACATTGCCTACGTACTCATGATGATTGGCATGGTTGGACTTTACTTTGAGCTGGCACACCCTGGTGCAATATTTCCAGGTACTGCTGGCGCCATAAGTCTCATTCTTGCATTTTACGCCTTACAGGCCCTGAGTGCCTCGGCTACAGGGGTGCTGCTGGTCATCCTGGCCTTTGTCCTTTTCGTCCTTGAGCTTTTCATAACCAGCCACGGACTTCTTGCACTCTCAGGTACTATCTCTCTTGTCCTTGGTTCCCTGATGCTTTTTGATACGGACAGCACAGGGATTTCCATCTCGCCTTCGGTACTGTGGCCCACACTTGCTGCCGTAATCCTTTTTCTGGGGACCATTTCCTTCCTTGCGGTCAAGGCAGTACTTTCAAGGCCCAAAACCGGCACGGAAGGCATGGTGGGCGAAAAGGGAACCGTCAGGCAGGTTCTTGGAGATTCCAGATACCTGGTATTTATCCACGGGGAACTGTGGCAGGCGGAATGCCCAGACCCGCTGCATAAGGATCAGCTGGTTCAGGTACAGGAAGTAGATGGCCTTAAACTCATAGTAAAACCTCTGGAGGATTAAAACATGCCCATTTCGATTGCCTTTATAGTTTTCCTGGTTATCGCGTTTCTGGCAAGTGCCATAAGGATTTTGAATGAATATGAACGGGGAGTTGTGTTCCGGCTTGGAAGAATTCTAAAGGCCAAGGGGCCAGGGCTTATTATTCTTATTCCGGTTATCGATAAGATGAAAAAGGTAGACCTTCGTACAGTAACCCTGGACGTACCGCCCCAGGATATTATCACCAGGGACAATGTTTCAGTAAAGGTAAGCGCTGTGGTCTATTTCCGGGTGCTTGATCCAGTAGCTGCAGTGGTGGAGGTCATTGATTTCTATTTTGCCACGTCTCAGCTTGCCCAGACTACACTGAGAAGCGTATGCGGCCAGGCTGAACTGGACAGCCTCCTTTCCGAAAGAGACAAGATCAACACCGAGATACAGGCCATTCTTGACCTTGATACCGAACCCTGGGGTGTAAAGGTCAGCAAGGTTGAGGTAAAGGAAATAGACCTGCCTGACGAAATGAAACGTGCCATGGCAAAGCAGGCAGAAGCGGAAAGGGAAAGGAGATCCAAGATAATAAGTGCTGAGGGAGAATTTCAGGCAGCCCGTAAACTGGCAGATGCGGCCAAGATCATCGGGGAACAACCTGCGGCGCTTCAATTGAGGTACCTGCAGACCCTTAGGGAAATTTCTGCTGAAAACAATTCCACAACTCTTTTTCCTATCCCCATTGATCTTTTCAAGCCATTTACCGATACATTCAACAGAAATAGTCAGGAAAAGGGCAACTGATCACAGGATACCACGCACTTATATGCCTGAAAGGATGACATGCAAATGATAAGCCTTGTTGAAAAAAGTGAAAACAGGCAGCTCCTGCCAATAGATTGGAACAGCAGCGAGCTGCCTACCATGCCGTCCATTGCCCACAGGCTGTTAGACATGCTCTGTCGCAAGGATATGGAGACACAGGACCTGTGTGAACTCATAAGCCAGGACCCGGCCCTTACAGCCAAGGTGCTCCAGATATGCAACAGTGCCCTTTACAGCTTTGGTACAGAGGTTACATCTGTAAAACACGCGGTTGTCTTACTTGGACAGAAAGAGGTGATACAGCTTGCCATAAGTTCACTCCTGGCAAAAAGGTTTCTCACTGTGCCCAGGGAGCTTAACAGACATGCAGAGGCCCTTTGGAACCACCTTTTCACTACAGCCACCCTTGCCAGGGAATTCGCAGTGGACTCAGAGGAACCGGATCTCTACACCCTTGGCATCCTTCATGACGTGGGCTGGCTGGTGCTCATGTCTCAGGCGCCCAAGGTATTTCTTTCCATGTCCAAGGAACAGGACAAGGGGCTTGAAGAACTCCAGGATTCCTGGGGTGTTGATCATGAACTGTGGGGAGGAAAGCTCCTGGAAAAATGGAACTTGCCGGAACCCTTCCAGGTAGTCGCCCTAAGGCATCATCACCCCATGCTGGACGCCGCTCCGCCAAAATACCTTCTGGTTATCGCCCTGGCCAACCACCTTGCCAACAGCATGGGGGTTTGTTTGCTGCATGTAAACCATGTCGGCCTTCCCGAATCCCTGCTGAACGCCCTTGGGCTGGATGAAAAATCATATCGTGAAATGCTGGAATGGGCACAGAGCCAGGAGGAGGAGCTTGCATCCAGAAGCCGTATTCTGGCAGCATAGGGCAGCAGGGTCAAGGGAGCATTAACAGTTTGTCTCGTTTGCTTATTTAGTGTCCATCCATAAATGGCCCTTTTGCCCGATGACTGTGTTGCTCGTCGGAGAAAAATGCTCATGTACGCCCAGTACACTGCGCTTTTTCGCCTCCTTGCGCCTTGCCCTCCAACAAAATTGCCTGTTTCTGGATTGACACCATCTAAGTCAGGAATATCCTTCCTGCCTCTTTTACCTTTATGAGCCAACTGCTCCGAACAGGAACGAGCAGTTTTTTCCAAGATTTCACCAAGGGGAAGCCAGTTTTAGCCGCACCTAAGTTTGTAAGATTGTCGGGGTACGTATCCAGAAAGAGTATCTAGCCCGCACAGCGGCTGTTGGTGAATCTTGGAAGAAACTGCTCGTTCCAATGGCCCCCCCGGCTATGGGGACAAACAGGGAATACGCCCAGGCTCAATGCCCCCATACTTTTGATCCCTTAATATCCTGAGGGTATTCAAGCTCCTGACAACAGTTTAGATAAGGCAGCCTGTAAGCAGTTACAAGCTGACAACAAAATTGCCCTACCATGTGATGGGTTACGTTTAGCCGGGAGTTCTGCCATTGTTTTCATTTCCCAGCATCTTTATCCCCTTGTACAC
>QOAL01000024.1 GCA_003978135.1 Thermodesulfatator sp. | reverse complement strand
CCGATATTGGCTTTTTTGTGATAAAACCTTTCAGGAAACGCTCCGCTGTCTGTCCGTCTTTTGAAGCCTTGTCCAGTGAAAATAGCGATTTTATCTGATATACATGCCAATCTTCAGGCTTTCGAGGCCTGCCTGAAGGATGCGGAGGCCATGAGAGCAGACGTATTGCTCTCCACGGGTGATATTGTGGGCTACGGCCCCAATCCTGAAGAAGTGGTCTGTCTTGCCAGGTCTGTGGCTCTGAAATCCGTAATGGGCAACCACGACTATGCCATAAATAACATCGGGGCTGAAAAATACTTTAATCCCCATGTGCAACCGGCATTAGCCATTACCAGAAGACTTCTCAGTGATACCAGTCTTGATTTCCTTGCCGGATTACCGCGAAACATGGAACAGGCAGGTATTTTTCTGGTACACGGATTCCCTCCTGCCTCATTTAAGACATATCTCTTTATGGTTCCCCGTAGAGGAATCGCCAGGGTTTTGGCGTCCATGAACCAGGATATGGTTATAGTGGGTCATACCCACGAACTAGCCTGTTACAAATTATCCAGGGACAGGAAAATTACCTCTCTTCCCATTGGACAGGGGAAGATATTGCTGGCGCCTGATGCAAAACACCTCATAAATGCCGGCTCTGTCGGACAGCCCAGGGACGGAGATGCCAGGGCCAAGTACCTGATCTGGGATACAGCATCAAGGGAACTGGAGGTGCGTTTCTGTGAATACCCGGTGGAAGAAGTTGCCAGAAGAATATTGGATCTGGGCTTGCCGGAGACCTATGCCCAGCGCTTGTTTGCCAGAAGCAGATGAAATCCATTGGTAAATACCGGCTGCAGCGATTTCTGGGCAGAGGGACATGGAGCGTGGTATTCAAGGTGTCCTTGCCTGAAACAGCCAGAGTGCTGGCATTGAAACTGCTGCAACCTGATCCAGTGCTTGCAGATCTCTTAGGCATGGAAACCATGAAAAAAATTTTCAGGCGCGAGGCCCAGATACTGGGTCAGCTCAACCACCCGAATATCCTCCAGATATCAGACTTCGATTACTGGAAGAGCAAGCCGTTCTTTGTAACGGAGTTTTGCCACACCAGCCTCAAGGATATCATGGGTGGAGGACACGTAAGAACAAGGGTAATCAGGCTGGACCAGGCTGTGAAATACACACAGGAGATACTCAGGGTCCTCCAGTATCTCCACGAAGCGGGCATCATTCATAGAGACATAAAACCCGACAACATCCTTTTCACAGAAGATAACAATATGAAGGTGGCGGATTTCGGCTTAGTTTACAAGGATTCATCTCCGCTGAAAGGGATCCTTCCACCGAACATCATTATAGGCTCTGGCGAATATGCTGCACCTGAACAGCTTGCACGGAAAAAGATAGTGCCCCAGACCGACCTTTACCCAGTGGGTGTCCTGCTCTACAAGATGCTCACTGGCCGCTTTCCCCGGCAAGGCGGCGAACTTTCAAGCCTCAATCCTCACTGTAATCAGAACTGGGACAGATTTATTAAAAAGGCCATGGCGCCTGACCCGGCACGAAGGTTCCATTCGGCCAGGGAGATGGAGGAGTCCATGCTCGAACTCAAGAGGGCAAATAAGGCCTGACGTGTTGATGATAGAAGAAATATGCTCTCTACATCTGATCCATACTAATAAATTAATGGCGTCGGACAGGGACGAGCAGCTTCTTTCAAGATATCACCAAGGGGAAGCCAGGTTTAACCGCACTTAAGTTTGTAAGATTGCTGGAATACGTATCCAGAAAGAGTATGTAGGCTGCACAACGGCTGTTGGTGAATCTTGAAAGAAATGGCTCATCCCTGGGCTATGGGGACAAACGGAAATGCTGCCTGATAGATTCTAGCTGAGGCTTAAAAATTTCTCACTCTGTGCAGACAGATCAAATTCTGACAATTTCATGGTTATGCCACGATCGTGAACCTTGTCTGCAAACTCCTCCAGGAGCTTGGTAACCTGTTCCTTTTGATCATCATCATGAAATAAGAACAGGGAAACCATATTGCGAGAAACAACAATACCAAGGGATGAGCTTTCTTTTTTCGTGTGCCAGCTTCTTCAGGCTGTTCAGTGCGGTGTTGACGTCAGGGAAGTGTTCATCAGGATTACGCCTGCAACATGTCATGATAAATTCAGCCAGGGCTGGAGGCGTCTCCTTGACAAATTCCCTTGGATCAGGGATGTCCGTGTGCAGATGCAAATCCATCAGTTTGGCAGGGTCATCATCCGGGTGAGGCAGTCTGCCAGTCAGCAGTTGAAACGCAGTTATGCCAAGGCCGTAGAGATCAGTCCTGCCGTCCACGGGATAGGACTCAATCTGTTCAGGAGACATGTACTGCAGAGTCCCTTCCATCTCCATGTTTTCGGCTCCAAAAGGACATGCAAGGCCGAAATCCAGGATCTTGATTGTACCATTTGTCAGCATGAACAGATTGTCAGGCTTTATGTCCTGATGAACTATGCCCCTGGCATGGGCATAGGCAAGCCCTCTGCAGGCCTGGAACAGTACATCTGTCACCTCTGCGGCACTGAATCTGCCTTTTTTCTTCAATATGACGTCCAGCGGAAGGCCTTCAAGATACTCCATGATGATAAAGAGCATGTTGAACCGGTTTTCCACGTCATAGATATTGATTATGTTTCTGTGCTGCATCCTGGCAATTATTTTCGCCTCTTCCAGAAAACGTTTCCTGAAGTCTTCTTCCAGGGCCATCTGGTGATGCAGAAGCTTAATGGCTACGTCTCTGCCAAGGCTCATGTGATGGCCACGGTAAACGATGGCCCATGCGCCCTGGCCAATTTTATGATCGATCATGTATTTCCCGATTGCCAGGTCGGCCAGCAGACCATCGGATTCCAGTCTTTCACAAACCAGTGTTATGAAAAATTTTCTCAACTCCTGCTGTTCCTCTACCAGCAGTGTAAAGCAGTTCCTGGCAAGCCTCCAAAGATGGACATCTGTGGCAGCTACCACATTGGCTGGCCTGGGTTCGTCGGTCAAAAGGGCCATGACTCCTACCATGTCGCCCTTTCGCCTTGTAGCCTGAAGAATATAGTCATCATCCCTGTCAACTATGATATAACAGCCGCCTTGTTCAATAAAATAGATGCCATCACCCCGGACGCCCTGGGTCATAATCTTATCGCCCTCATGATAACTGACCGAGGTGATTCTGCTCAATACTGCCCAGATCGTATTGCTTGGCAACAGCTCAAAAAACTTAAGGGACATGAAAAATTCCATTTTACCCATTATCTGCAGAATCCTGGAATCCTCCAAAACCATTTCCTGCATGGTGTCAAAGGGATGGAGATTGACATGAAGAATGAAATTACCCGGATTTTCCGACTGCTTGCAGGAAACTATGAAGCCTTGAACCATCTCCCACTTTTTCTCAATGAAGTCGTAGATATGAATGGTGGTTTCTGCCGGCAGCTTGGACATGGCATGATCTGTCTTCAGCACTATCTCCGTCAGGCTCAGCCTGTCAATCCCGACAAACCTTCCCACAGTTTTCCCGGAAATCTCACTTTGAAAAATTATTACTGCAAGGTCTTTCTTGCTTTTTTCCAAATCCCTGATCATTTATTATCCTTTATATGTCCCCTGTTCAAATGGCATCTGTTCCAGATTTTCTGCCACGGTTTCCATATCCAATGCCCTTTTATAATCGGCCAGTGTATCCAGGTCCAGAAAAGCTCCTGGATCAGTACAATGCATGTTTATGATATCCTGCTTCTGCCTTACGAGATGCCTCAGGCTCTGGAGATCCTTGTTTTTGATGTCTCTGATGTAACCGGCCGGGATAATGAGGGGATGTCCGCCCCTGTTATCCCAATATGGCCTGATGAACCTTTCCGGTTTCTCAAGGTGAAGCGCCATAAGGGCTTCCAGGGTAATGGCGGATGCAAAACAACTGTCAACGGGTACGATCATCACCCCGGAAGCATTCCCGGACACATTCTCAAGCCCTGCCCTGATTGAATCTATCATCTCGGAGTTGGGAATATGATTTTCTGCTATCTTGACATCCAGCTTTTCTACTGCCTTTAATACCTTTTCCTTATAACAGCCAACCACCAGAGTGATATCTTTCACACCGGCGGCACGAAGCCTGCGAATAGCAAAGGCTGCCAACGGCATTCCGGCAAAGAACAAAAGCTGCTTGGGTGTTCCCATCCTCAGGGATTTTCCGGCAGCAGCTATTACAGCTTCGAGGTTTGTTTTCACGAATCCAAATGTACCTTGTCTTTAGTCCTCATTTGCCTTATCAGCTGGGCCAGGATACTCACGGCTATCTCCTCTGGTCCCTCAGCTCCTATGT
>QOAL01000217.1 GCA_003978135.1 Thermodesulfatator sp. | reverse complement strand
GCGTACATGAGCATTTTTCGCCGACGAGCAACACAGTCATCGGGCAAAAGGGCCATTTATGGATGGACACGAGCTCATAAAGGTAAAAAAGACAGGGAATGCTTCCCACAATGATTGATGATGGCACCAGTGCGATATGAGCAAAAAAGGCTTTGTAAATCTTGATGTGGCAAGCGCATTCTCATTCCTTTGGGGCAGTTTTACCCCGGAAGAGCTTGTAAAAAGGGCTAAAAGGCTCGGCCATAAGGCAGTAGCCCTTACGGACCTCTGGGGCATGTACGGCATTGCAAGATTCTGGAAGGCATGCAGGGCATCCGGCATACAACCCATAACAGGCGCAAGGATAGAGATATGCGGTCAGGGCTGGGCAGTACTTCTTGCAATGGACAGAAAGGGTTATGGAAACATATGCCGGATCCTCAGCTCAGGACTCATGCACAAGGCAGGGAAAAGAATCCCTGTATCTTCTTCCATATTAAGAAGCCTTGCAGAAGGAGTAGTATGCATCACCGGAGTTGAAGGTTCTGAGGTACGCACCCTTGCAAGGCGTGGGGACAAGGAGGCTGCCGGGATAAAGCTTCTGGCCATGAAGGACATCTTCAGAAGTGCAGGAAGACTTGTCATGGGCATCCAGAACAACCAGGCAACCGACCCTGCAGCCAACATGATACTCATCGATATCGCAAACAGTACCGGCATAATGACTGCTGCTGTAAATCATGCTGCATTTCTCGACCCTGGAGACTACCAAATCCACAAGATACTTTGCCTTATTCAGAAAAAACATCATCACAGAAAACTGACCCCCCTTCCAAACCAGTCCTATCACCTCTGTTCATACATGGACATGAAGGAACGTCTGGATAATGACACCCTGGCGGAAAACACCCTGGAGATTGCAAGATTGTGCACTGGCTTTTCCTTTCCCCCAGGAAAACTCCATCCACCATCTTTCCAGGAAAAAAAACGTGCTGACACAGAACTTGCCCAAAAGGCCATAAGGGCACTTGCTGCAAAGATGGACATTGTACCAGGAAAGTACATCTTGCTCCTTGACAGGGAACTCCAGATTGTAAAGAAAAAGGGGCTGTCGGATTTTTTCCTCCTGGTACACCAAATCTGCTCCTTTGCAGAAAAAAGGGGCATAAGAAGCAGCATCCGTGGTTCTGCTGCCGGTTCATTGCTGGTGCATCTGCTCCACGGAGGCCCTGACCCTGTTACAAACAGCCTTCTTTTTGAGCGCTTCATAAACGAGGGCAGGGGCGACCTTCCAGACATAGATATTGACTTTGACTCTGAAAGAAGGGACGAGATAACCAGGTGGCTCATGGAGCGGTTCTGCTCTCCCATGAGGGCAGCCCTGGTGGCGACTATACAGAAATTCCGGGTAAGAAGCGCGGTCAGACTTGCTGCAAAGGCAATGGGCTATCCCATTTCAAGGATCGATACCCTTTCAAGATGCCTTCCATGGTCCCTGAGGAGCATCCCGCTTAAGGAGGCGGTGGAAAGGCTCCCTGAACTAAAAAATTCTCCTCTTCGCAGGGAAACAACTCTTCTCGAAACCGCCTCATGCATAGAAGGGCTGCCCTTCCAGGCGTCTGTTCATCTGGGAGGCGTCATTCTCACTCCAGATCACGTCAATGACTGGACCTGTGTTTCCATGTCCAGAAAGGGCTTTCCTGTGGCACACCTGGACAAGGATGATATCGAAATCCTGGGTCTTTTGAAACTGGACCTTCTTGGCCTCAGAATGCACACAGCCATTGAAAAGGCGCTCCAGATCCTCAGGCAACAGGGCATTGAGCCTGACCTGGAAAACATCCCGCTGGATGATGAAAAAACCTTTGAACTTCTCTGCTCAGGCAAAACCCTGGGAATATTCCAGGTGGAATCCTCCGGGCAAAGAAATCTTATAGGAAGGCTCCAGCCCGGCTCCTTCAATGACATAGTGGCAGAGATATCCCTTTTCAGGCCCGGGCCTGTAAAGGGTGACATGGTCAACAAATACGTGAGGAGGAAAAACGGGCTTGAGCCGACAGAGGTCCTGCATCCGGATCTTCAGGACATCCTGGCCGAGACTTACGGAGTGATAGTATTCCAGGAACAGGTGCTTCGCATAGTACGACGATTTACAGGCCTTTCCTATTCCGATGCAGACGCATTCAGGCGTGCCATGACAAAGGGAAGAAGCAAAAATGAAATGAAGATGCTAAAGAACACATTTATACAGGGTGCACTTAAAAAGGGGCATGACAGGAAAACCGCTGAACTTGTTTACAAGAAAATAGCTGCATTTGCTGCCTACGGTTTCTGTAAGGCGCATGCCGTCTCCTTTGCACGAATTACCTGGCAGAGCGCATGGCTCAAGGCACATCATCCAGCGGCATTTTACGCAGGACTCCTTAATGCGGGAAACGTGGGTTCCTATCCGCCCTTTGTAATACTGAACGAGGCAAGAAGGGTGGGCATTCCAGTGTTGCCACCCCATGTGAACAGGAGCGGCCATGGATACTGCCTGGAAGGAGATGCTATTCGCTGTCCTCTCCGTGTCATAAGAGGAACAGGGCCTGAAACCGAACACCGTATACTTCATGAACGGTATGCAGGCGGCTGGTTCCAGACATGGGATGACTTCTTTTCCAGGGTCCAGATTCCACTGCACACAAGGCACATGCTGATCCTTTCAGGCGCGCTGGACGGTCTTTCAGGCTTTGAGCAAGAAGGTATCTGCTCACAGGCATCTACCACATTTTCCAGCATTCAAAGTACAAAGAGCATGTCTTCATGCCATCGGCCTTATATCTCCAGCCCCGGCAAACACATACAAATCAATGGGTAATGTTGAAATTGAGGTGACTGGCCCGTGACGAGTTATCCAGATGAAAAAATGTATACAGGGGTGCTTGAGGACATATACCTTGAAAGGCTCACCATGGAAGTCTACTGCAGACATCATCCCATGTCAGGCCTCAGAAAAATGCTCAGGGACAAGGGAGTTGCAACGGCCTCGGATCTTTGTCATATCCCATCCGGAAAAAGGGTCATGGTCTCAGGCCTTGTGATATTCTTTCACACACCTCCCACAAGGTCTGGAAGACGCATCATATTTGCAACCCTTGAGGATGAAACAGGCCTTCTGGACATAGTGATACTGCCCCACGTTCAGATGAAATGGGCAGAAGCAGTATATACCAGTGAAATCCTGACAATCCAGGGAAGGCTCCTTAGACAGGGCAAACATGGCATTTCCATATCTGTTACTGCAGAAAGGGTAATTACAGCCCTCAGCGGCAGCTTTTCAAGGCTGTCTGGAATTGGGGGACGTGAATCATATCATGATTACTGTCCGAATGCTTAACAGAATTGACAGCATCATTCTTAAATGGTAACAAGGGCCTACCTTCCTCATGTGCCGGAGTGGTGGAACTGGTAGACGCGCTGGACTCAAAATCCAGTGGGCTTTGGCCCGTGCGAGTTCGACTCTCGCCTCCGGCACCATAATATTGTTTTTTTAAGTCCAGAGTAGTCCTAATGTCCTTTATTATCAAAGAGTTAGGGTTTTTTTATGTCCAGAGTAGTCCAGTAACGTCCATTGACATTCGTGGTAAAAGTGGGTAAGGTTCCGGTATATTTTCCCGCACTGAAAAATCTTACCACCTTTAGGGGCTTTCCCATGCTGTCTGACATGAAATGCAAAAACGCAAAACCGAAGAAAAAGGCCTACAAGCTGACTGATTCACATGGCTTGTTTCTTCATGTTATGCCCGGTGGAGCGAAGACATGGCGGTACCGGTACAGATTCAAGAAAAAGCCGCAGACTCTCACTCTTGGCAGGTATCCTGCTGTTTCCTTGAAAGAGGCCCGTCAAAAGAGAGACGATGCAAGGCTGCTGCTGGACAAGGGCAAGGATCCGGGCCTTGAGAAAAAGAGACAGGAGGCAGTCGCAGCCATTGAAAAGTCTTTCTATTCGATAGCCTGTGAGTGGCATGAACTGAAGAAAGATCAGTGGACGCCGGAACATGCTGAAGCGGTTATAAACTCTCTTTCAAGAGACGTATTTCCTCATATCGGGCCTTTTGACGTGGATGACATAAAGCCCTCGCAAGTCCTGTCTGTTCTCAGGTCTATCGAAAAGAGAGGGGCGCTTGAGCAGGCGAGAAAGATACTGCAACGCATAAGCTCAGTTTTCAGGTATGCAATTCAGACAGGCCGGGCGGATTATAACCCTGCTCAGGACATGAGAGGTGCCTTGAAACCCAGACAGGTTAAACACATGCCTGCACTGCCAGAGAAAGACTTGCCTGAGTTTTTTGAGAGGTTAGACAATGCTAAATTCCTGCACATCACCACAAGGCTCTGTCTGAGGTTTCTTCTTTTCACGGTATGCCGTTCAGGAGAGGTACGGGGGG
>QOAL01000153.1 GCA_003978135.1 Thermodesulfatator sp. | reverse complement strand
TTGATTTCACCCGAACAGATTGAAACGGAACAAGGCAGGACTGTAAGGTTTGTAGGTTTGGCTCTTCCCAAATCCGCCTCAGATCTCAGGTTGTTATGGTCGCTGCCTGACGGAAGGGAAAAGACTGACAGCAGTTTTGTTGATGTGGATACATCTTCCCTTGAACCAGGCAGTTACCAGGTGGTTCTAAGGGTGACTGACAGGTTTGGCAGAAAGGCCTCTGCTATTGCAAGCCTTGTGGTAAGGCCGGCGGTGAATGTTCACCTGGAAATTCATCCCCGAAGCATCCAGGCTGGCCGGGAAGTTCAATTTGAGGCCAAGACCAGTCCAGCTTTGATAGATGCAGAATACAATTTTCATTTCACTGATCATAACTCTTCTGGCTGGTTGGGTGTATCTAAAGCAGACTACAAATACAACGACCCCGGCACCTATTACTGTTTTGTGGAAGTCAGAAAGAAAGGCAGGATCATCGCCACCAGCGAAAAAAAAGGCGTGACTGTGGTACCCGTGCCAGAACCTGGGGAAGAGTTGGCAGTGTATTTGAGTTCCAATGCCAGCAAAATATTTCTTGATCAAAACGTAACAGTTAGTGTGAAAACAATACCCCAGAGGGAAGATCTGGTTTTCCGCTTGGATTTTGGTGACCAGAGCGAAAAAGATCAATGGTCAGAGTTGGCCATGACCACCCATTCGTATTCTGATCCAGGAATTTACCGGGTCAAGGCCTATGTGAGAACACCCAAAGGTAAGATTTTTGAAAGCAGGGAGCTGGTTATTAATGTGATGGAAAGGACAACATCCCCTTCTTCTTTCCCTGATTGGGGGTTCTGGTTAGCAGCTATATTGTTTGCCGTGTCCTATGGGGTATTCAAAATAAAAAGAAAGAAAAATAAAGAGGAATCCGGCCGGTTTGAACGTTCTGGTTCCGAAGTAAGGATGAAACTTAAAAGTGATGAAGGTGCCCAAGAGATCATTTGTGAAAAGGCACTGTTACAGGGACCCGAGATCAGGATCCATCCAATAACAGACTTGGGGATACAGGAAACACAAGAAGAATAATTAGGTGAGAACGGGTTGGCAGCAATTCTTGACAAAGGTGTGAATATCATGGACAACCAAGCTCATATCTCTGTGAATGCCCTTTTTTCAGAGGACATCTCTCTTATTGCAAAGAAAATGTCTGGCCTCGAAGGCCTTGAAACCATAGCGAAGCTCAAAAGCGCGTTCATTGAAAAGGCCGCTGCCATAAAATGGTCGGATATTTTCCCTGAGATATCCCGGGCAGCCATAGATCTTTTGGGTGATATAAAAATTGAAGACGTACTGCTCCGTGCCTGGCAAAAACACAAGGAGATTAAGAAGTATGCAGACAGGGAAAAGTATCCGCCAGGAGAAACCATTCTTTTTCCACTTGCACGTCACAAGGTCAGATCCATCCACCATCCTTCCATTGAAATTTTGTTGAACGACCATTCCGTGGGGAGTTTGGTGTTTGATCTCGTTCTTCTTTTTGACCTTGAAGGCTTTATTCTCAAGATCCGTGATGCCAGAATCGTGGCAATCCTTACAGGAAAATGCAAGGGATCGGGGAGTTTCAAGTACAAAGAAGTCGTTCTGCTGAAGAGAGAAAGTCAGAAGATTCCTATGCCAGGCTCCATAAGCCTGGGAAAAGGGATACCAATTATATCTTGAATTGTTATGCGGATGTTGTTGCCCGCAAGTATCAAGTATCAAGCTATACGTAATGCTTATCGATCCACCTGAAAGAGTGCATAAGGCCAGTCCTCGTGGCTCCATGTATGATTTTTATGTGATTGACACAGGTTATACGAATAAGTAATATCAAAAGGTTTACCTGTGGGAATGTGTCTGTAGCACCCTGTGAGCAGATGGTGCTGAATATCCACGGACTCATTGAGAAGTGATGTGGGAATTCAGGGGCTGCGTGTACTTAAATTTTAACAGAATTAAGCGAAGTATTTATGTTTGATAATCTAAATCAGCGGCTGAACAGTGTTTTTAAGAAACTTAAGGGGCGAGGCCGTCTTTCTGAAGATGATATCCAGGAAGGCCTTAGAGAGGTGCGTCTTGCTCTTCTGGAGGCCGATGTAAATTACAAGGTCGTCAAGGATTTCGTCAAGAAGGTCAGGGAGCGGGCTGTGGGCCAGGAGGTGATGGACAGCCTTACTCCTGGACAACAGGTGGTAAAGATCGTTCATGAAGAACTTATCGAACTGCTCGGTTCTCATAACGAGGGTTTGAACCTGGCAGGCAGGCAGCCTGCAGTGGTTTTGCTCGTTGGCCTGCAGGGAAGTGGTAAGACCACCACTGCTGCAAAGATTGCAAGGTGGCTCAGGAAGAAGGGCAGAAAACCATATCTTGTGCCTGCTGACATATATAGGCCCGCGGCTATTGATCAGCTTCAGACCTTGGGAAAACAGCTAAATATCCCGGTATTTCCTACCCAAAAGGACTCTACGCCTCCTGAGATAGCACGTCAGGCCGTGGCAAAGGCTGAGGTGGAGAACCTTGATACCGTCATCATTGATACTGCGGGCCGGCTTCATGTGGACGAGCCCCTGATGAAGGAGCTTCAGGACATAAAGAAGCTGGTGGAACCGCAGGAAATCCTCCTGGTGGCCGATGCCATGACGGGTCAGGATGCAGTCAACATAGCCAAGGCCTTTGACCAGGATCTTTCCCTGACCGGGGTAGTCCTGACCAAGATGGAAGGCGACGCCAGGGGTGGAGCAGCCCTTTCAATTCAGTCAGTTATTGGTAAACCCATAAAATTCGTGGGCGTAGGAGAAAAGCTGAACGCTCTGGAGGCCTTTCATCCCAAGCGGATCGCAGACAGGATTCTGGGCATGGGGGACATGCTTACCCTGATTGAAAAGGCCCAGGACACATTTGACCAGGAAAAGGCCCTGGAGCTTCAGCAGAAACTGAAAAAGAATACGTTTACCCTGGAAGATTTCAGGGACCAGCTTGTACAGGTGAGAAAACTGGGAAGCCTGGAGCAGATAATTTCCATGATCCCGGGATTTAACAAGATGAAGCAGTTCAAGAAAGGAATGATGCCCGACGAGCGGGAATTCATCAAGATCGAGGCAATTATCAACTCCATGACTCCCCAGGAGCGCAAGAAATACAATATCATAAATGCCAGCAGAAGACGGCGTATAGCCAAGGGAAGTGGAACAACTGTCCAGGATGTGAACCAGCTTCTTAAAAATTATGCCCAAATGAACAAGATGCTCAAGAAGCTGGGGAAATCAAATTTCAAGAAATTGCCAAGGGGGCTATTGCCTTTTTGACATAAACGGGTAACACTTAAATAGTATCCATCCAGAAATAGGCAATTTTGTTTGAGGGTAGGGTGCAAGGAGGTGGAAAACCGCAGTGTACCGGGTGTACATGAGCTTTTTCGCCGACGAGCAACACAGTTATCGGGCAAAAGGGCCATTTTATGGAGGGACTCTAAATAGAGAAAAAACTAAAGATATCCCTGCTTCATAATGGAGCTGGGTGCAGGTTTAACTGGAGGTATCGATGGCAATAAGGTTACGCTTAACAAGAGGCGGAAGAAAAAAGAAACCATTTTACAGGATAGTAGCGGCAAATTCAGAGGCCAGAAGGGATGGACGATTCCTGGAAATCCTGGGCACTTATGATCCACTCAAGGATCCTGCAGAGGTCAAGCTGGATGCGGAAAAAGTAAAAAAATGGCTGGACAGGGGAGCTAAGCCCAGTGATACTGTCAGGTCTCTTATTGCTAAGGCAGGTTGTTAGGGCATAATTTCCACTGATCCATCCGTCCGGGAACCAGGAGTGCTGAACTGTGGAGGAAAGAGATGAAAGAGCTGGTAGAACATATTGCAAAGGCACTTGTAGATTTTCCCGATCAGGTAGAAGTAAACGAGGTTGAAGGACAGCAGACGTCAGTGATAGAACTGAAGGTCGCCAAGGAGGATCTTGGAAAAATCATTGGTAAACAGGGCAGGACAGCCCGTGCAATGAGGGTAATATTGAGCGCGGCGTCCACCAAGTTGAAAAAACGCTCTGTACTTGAGATCCTGGAATAATCAGGCCTTTTAGGAGGCAGATTATAATCCTGGATTATATGCCTCATGCGCCAGGCAAAAAAGGTAACCCCTCACAGGACAGGTGAATTGGGCGGGCTTGCGGTTGCCCAAACAGCAAGTAATTACAGGGTGCCGCACATGCAGGGCAGCGGTTGCGCCGACGTACTACCTGTACTTTAAATGCCCGCCAACACAGCATGTAGTGTTCTGTGATCACTAAAAAAACGCCTGTTGCGGTTATAAGCAAGAGCTCATTCAAGAATTTTATACAAACACAAAAAGGTTCAGGCAGCCTTACTGAATATGGCGGCACGTCCGCGCATT
>QOAL01000013.1 GCA_003978135.1 Thermodesulfatator sp. | reverse complement strand
AAATTTTTCAACACGGCCAGCCATTTGAGCAGCAGATCGTCGTAATCCATGAGTCCATGGGCCGCCTTGTATTTTGAATAGGCCTCGAACAGGCCTCCTATGGACTGCACTTGTTCGGTGAAATGAGGGTACTGTTGCTCAACTATCTCATCTATCATGGCACCTGAGTTGGCAGCCTTGCTGAAGATTGAATAAAGTGCAGCCTTGGTAGGGAATTTTTTGCCCTTGCCCGTTAACTCCATCTGCCTGGCAAGAAGATGGATAAGATCCTGGCTGTCAGATTGATCTATTATGGTAAAGCCCGGCGGATAATCTATAAGGTGGGCATAACGCCTGAGCATTCTGTGGGAAAAGCCGTGAAATGTCCCGCCCTGTACCTTCTGGCATGCATTTCCTCCAAGTTTTGCAGCGCGCTGGAGCATGGTGGCAGCTGCCTTTCTGGTGAAGGTAAGAAGTAATATATTTTCAGGGTCGGTTCCGGCGACAACAAGCCTGGCTACCCTGTAAACCAGGGTCCTGGTCTTGCCGCTTCCTGCCCCAGCTATGACAAGAAGGGGGCCCCTTTCATGCATAACCGCCTGGAGCTGGCTGCTGTTCAGATCCCTTTCAAAGGAAATTTCATGCAAGTTACTCATGGCAATGTTTATCTCTGGTGTTATTTTATCGAATTCTTTTGGGGGCCAAACCTGGGGAAAGGCCATCATAACGCGAAGCCTATTTTCTCAGGATAAAAAAGTCAACGAAAGGAGAGGAGAATACAAATCATGGTCAAAATACCAAAAGGCTTCGGAACACTTGTCCTTCTGGCTTTTATTTTCTATCTGAATTTCCTTTCCAGGATAATAGTCTCTCCTCTTCTCCCGGAGATAAAGGAAGAGCTTGCCATAAGTGCCACCCAGGCGTCAGGAATGTTCCTGTTCCTGAGCCTTGGATATTTTACCGCATTGCTGGGCTCAGGGTTTATCTCTTCAAAACTCGGCCACAAAAGATCCATTCTGCTTTCCGTGGGCTTTGCCTCCCTTTGTCTCGTGGTAATTTCTCTGTCCAGTTCATTGGTCATTTTGTATGCGGGTTTTCTGGCCCTGGGCCTTGCAACCGGCATCTATCTGCCTTCAGGTATAGCCACCATTACCTCAATCTTTAAACAGGATTCCTGGGGCCGGGCATTTTCAGTTCATGAACTCGCCCCAAACCTGGCATTTATAACCGCACCTCTAATTGCGTCTCTGTTTCTGGGGAGGTCTTCCTGGCATTTACTTATGGCCGCTCTGGCAGCAATGTCCTTGCTCACAGGGCTGGTATTTTTAAGGACCAATGCAGGAAATTTCCGGGGTGTGGCTCCCGGGCTTTCCGCCTGCACCTTTTATACCAGGAAAAGGGCTTTCTGGCTTATGACGATTCTTTTCGCATTGGGCATCACCAGTACGCTGGGTGTTTATAATATGCTTCCCCTTTTCCTGGTTTCCGTCCACTCTATGTCCAAGACCGATGCAAACATGCTGGTTAGTTTTTCGAGAATCGCCACGCTTTTTACAGCAATAGCAGGCGGTTTCCTGTCAGACCGCTATGGCCCCAGGAGGGTCATAGGCTGGGTGCTTTTTTTCACCGGCGCCATAACCATTTTGCTTGGGATAACCCAGGGGTTCATGCTTTATATTTGCGTGTTCCTTCAACCCCTTCTGGCAGTATGTTTTTTCCCCGCGGCCTTTGCCGGGATCTCTGAGCTTGCCGGCCCGGAAGAACGGAGCCTGCTCATTTCCATGATTGTACCCTTTGCCTTCCTGGGCGGCGGAGGAATCATGCCCCTTATCATAGGATTATTCGCTGACCAAGGCCTGTTCTCACAAGGGTTTATTATAACAGGACTTTTTCTGGCCTCAGGTTTTCTGATTGCCCACATGATGCCTTCAAGTAAGGGCATCTGATGATTTTCCTTGGCAAGGGGGGATGGCCCGTCCTGCAAGGCACCAGTGTAGCATCAATGCATCATGCTACCTTTTTATTCGCGGGAACAAACAGGGGACCCGTTTTTTGTATTCTGTATAAACGGTGCCGAATCTGTCCTGAAGTTCCTTTTCTTCCAGGGGAATTATAATCAATCTTGTCAAAAGAAAATCCACGACGGACAGGCACAACAGGGAATAAAAGCCCGTGGCAACAGCAGCGCCACTGAAGATAAAAAAATGGGCGAGATAGGTGGGATGGCGGCACAAATTGAAGGGAGATCTTGTTTCCAAAATGGCATCTTTCTTGGAACTACTATCCAGCTCTGGAAGACCGATTATGCGTCTTCCCAGGACAAGTGCTGTCCAGGCCTGCAGGATCAGTCCTGAAACAAACACCAGCCAGCCGGCCATGCTTATGACAGCTGGAAGACCCAGCCGACCTGAAAGGAGAATGTCCTGATTTCTGAGAATAAGGGATGCGACAGCCAGCCACAAAATGCCCGTCAATCCGTATAATCCCCTGCCCAGCCTGGGTAGGAGCCAAGGAAAGAGGCGAACCGGAAGCCAAAAAAGCGGAATAACCGGCCAAGCCAGCAATATGCCATTTGCTATGAGTCTGGAGATAGGTTCCAAAATTATTATGCAGCCTTGGACAGGACCCAGGCCCTTCACCAGGGCGAAGCCAGGTTTAGTGCACTTAAGTTTGTAAGATTGCCCATGTATGTATCCAGAAAGAGTATGGCCCCTGCAGAGCGGCTTTTGATGAATCTTGAAAGAAATTTCTTGTCCTCAGGTTATAAGGACAAACAGGGAATGCTTCCCATGATAAGCAGCTTGCGTGATGTCTTTTTTTGCGTTGGGCAAGAAGCCTTTGGAGATTATAAACTGCCTGGATACTACATGGCAAAATAGCAGTCCTTAGTGCCTTTTAAGCAGTGCTTGCTGTTGCAAATTTTTCAGGCGTACCCCGGCCCCGTCTTGGTCAGTCGGCAAGAAAAGGCCAAACAGGGAATACGGCGTCAGTGAAACACAGGATGGCCTTGTTGGTCAAGGCCCAGGGCTGTCCGTTCCAGTAGCTGCTGCCTTTTGTGTATGAATCCCCTGGATTTTTCGAGCACTGCCGGAAGATCCAGGATCAAGGCGATGGAGCCGTCACCAAGTATTGTGGCTCCTGCAAAACCGGGCTGATCCATGAGATAATCCGAAAGGGGCTTTATCACCACTTCCTGCTGACCAAGGAGGCCATCGACTCCAAGACAGGCATCGAGTTCTCCCAGGCGCACTCGTACTGCAAAGAAGCGATCCGGATTTTCAGGCGCGCCGGTTCCCCTGAAGATGCTTCCCAGCCTGATGAGAGGCAAGGTCTCCTGGCGTCTGGAAATGATTTCATAGCCTTCTACGCGACTGACTTCTGTATCGTCAATTCTGAAAGTTTCGTAAACAGCAGATATGGGGATTACCATGGCCTGTTTCCCCACCTTGACTGTCAGGCCCTTTATAATAGCCAGGGTAAGAGGAATTCTGAGGAGGAAAGTAGTACCCCTGTCCTTTGATGATCTTACTATTACTGCCCCGCCTATTTTTTCTATATTTTTCTTGACTACGTCCAGTCCAACGCCTCTGCCGGAGATATCTGAAACAGAGCCGGCTGTGGATATTCCCGGAACGAAGATAAGATTCCATATCTGTTCCTCGTTCATTTCTCTCAGGGCTTCAGGGGTTATGATCCCTGAAGAGAGGGCCTTCTTAACGATCTGGTCCCTGTCCAGGCCCTTCCCGTCGTCGGAAATGGAGATTATGACAAAATTACCCTCCTGGCTGGCTGCAATGGACAGGCTTCCCTTGGCAGGTTTACCCTTTTTCAAGCGGTATTCCGGGGTTTCTATCCCGTGATCAATGGCATTCCTTATAATATGCTGCAGAGGATCGGCAAGCTGTTCTATCACCTGTTTGTCCAGGGCGGTTTCGGTTCCCCTCAGGGAAAGTTCAACATCCTTGGCAAGTTTCTGGCAAAGATCGCGTACCATTCGCGGATACCTGTTAAAAAGGGAGCCCACTGGCAACATCCTCATGCGCATAACCGATATCTTCATGGCCTTTCCGCGGCTGATACTGGCCATGGCCATCGCTGCGGCCCTGGGCCCGAGCCTTACCAACGTGGTGAGCGCGATCTCCTTCGGCGCTTGGACGGTGTTCGCGCGTTTGGCCCGGAGTCGGGCCATCGCCGTGCGGGAGGAAGACTTCGTGGAGGCGGCGCGCGCCCTGGGGGCGGGCAACCTCCGGCGATTCTGGACGGTCACGCTGCCGAGTGCGACACCGTCGATTCTGAACGCGGCCCTCATGGTCTTCATCCTCAACATCGATTCCTTCGGGATTCCCGCGATCATCGGTGTGTGTACGCCGGTGCTCACGACCCTGGTCTACGGGGAGTTCACCTCCGAGATGGGAGGGCCGCCCGTGATGGCGAGCACGGGTGCGAC
>QOAL01000197.1 GCA_003978135.1 Thermodesulfatator sp. | reverse complement strand
AATCTGGAAGTAGACCAAGTCTATTACCGGAAGGTGGTTGAAAAAATAAAGGTCAGAAGGAAATAGGCTCCTGATACGCCCCAAAAGAAAAACTCTGGCAGGTCTCCCGACAAAGGCCGGGAGTATTCCTTTTTTTCCGGTTCACTTGTCCTATGGGGCTAACGGCTCCGAACAAGGCCGAGCAACTTCTTTCAAGATTTCACCAAGGGGAAGCCAGGTTTAGCTGCACCCAAGTTTGTAGGATTGTCAGAGTATGTGACCAGAAAGAGTATGTAGCCCCCACAGCGGCTGTTGGTGAAATCTTGAAAGAAACTGCTCGGCCTTGGGGTTCCCAGACCATGAAGAAAAACAGGGAATCTCCTATTCAATCTGGTCGTATCATGCTGTAATAATCGTTTCCCAAAGAATCATTTATGACCACAGCTGGAAAATCCTTGACCTCCAGCTCGTAAAGGGCCTCGGGGCCAAGATCCTCAAAGGCAACTACACGGCTGGCAGTTATGCAGGAAGAAAGAAAGGCCCCTGCCCCTCCAATGGTCGCCAGGTACACGGCACCATGCTCCTTTATTGATTCGACTACGTCCGGGGATCTTTTCCCTTTTCCCATAAGTCCCAGCACGCCCCTGGAAAGTATCCTTGGGGTGTATGCATCCATCCTGTAGCTCGTGGTAGGGCCGGCTGAACCTATGACATGCCCCGGAGGCGCAGGAGAAGGACCCACGTAGTAAATCAGCTGGTTCTCAAGCTCAACCGGGAGGGAGACACCATCGTCCATGAGCTCACAAAGTCTCCTGTGTGTCTGGTCCCTGCCCGTGAGAATTCGACCTGAAAGTTTCACCCAGTCCCCTGCCCTGAGACCTGAGACCTTTTCCCTGGAAAGGGGCAGGTCAAGGGCTTTGGCAAGGCTCAAAAGGGAATTCATGGCACCTGAGCGTCCTGTTGCCATGATTTTTCCCGTTTCTTCCATCTTCCATCTGCCATCCTGGAAACATGCCACCGCGCGCCTTGCTGCATGGCACTGTATGTTAAGTGCCACAGGCAAACTGGCTATATGGCAGGGGAAGGCCTCTACTGCCACAGAAAGGGCAGACGTACTGCCTCCAAGCCCCTGCGGGCCGATACCCAGGCCATTTATTCTTGAAAGCAGGGATTGCTCAAGCTGCGCAAGATCCGAACGAGGATTTGATTTCCCCACCGGCCTGAGCAATGCCTTTTTGGCAAGAAGTGCGGCCTGTTCCATGGTGCCGCCAATACCTATGCCTGCTATCCCGGGAGGGCATGGATTGGGGCCTGCTTGCCTGATCCTTTCCAGCACGAAATCTGCCACTCCTTCAAGCCCGGCAGAAGGTGGAAGCATTTTCAGGGCGCTCATGTTCTCACTTCCGCAACCCTTTGGAAGAACAGACAGCCTGAAACCCGGTTCAGTGGAAACGAACCAGTGCACCACAGCAGGCGTGTTATCCCCTGTATTTTTCCTGGTAACAGGATCACAGACTGATTTTCTTAGATATCCCTCCCTGGTACCCCTTGCTATGCCTGAATTTATGGCAGACATCACGTCTCCTTCAACCAGGCAATCAGGACCTGCTTGGACAAAAACCACGTCTATTCCCGTATCCTGGCAGACAGGAAGGCCTGATGTCCTGGACAATTCCGCATTTTCCAGCAGGATATCCAGTATGAGCCTGGCCCCGGAATCCTCCTCTGCATCCCTTGCCCTTTCCATAGCCTGCAACACGTCAAGGGGCAGAAACCGGTTCGCCTGCTGTATCAGCTGTGCAACCTGTTCCTCTATTTCAGATGTCTTTATGACCTTTACTGCCAACCTGCGATCACCTATTCCTCAAGGGCCTTGAGCAGTGAAATCAAACGCTCCAGTTCATCCCTGTTGCGGCATCTTATCTCCAGCTTTCCGCCCCTTTTGCCTGTAATTATATTGACTTTTGCCCCCACTATCCTGCTGAGGTCGTCACAGAGAACCTCCAGGTCCGGATCTTTCTCTGTCCTTTTCTCGTTTTCCCTGCCTTTTTCTCTGAGCCTCCTGGCAAGCGCTTCTGCCTGGCGTACAGAAAGGCTCCTTTTTAGGATCTCGTCCCTGAGCCTTTTTTGAAGTTCCAGACTGTCCAGCATCAGGATGGCCTTTGCGTGTCCCGTGGTGATTCTTCCTTCAGCCATGTCTTCCAGGATCTCCCCTGGAAGATTCAAAAGCCTGAGCATGTTGGCAATGGTCGAGCGATCCTTTCCCACCTTTGCAGCAATCTTTGCCTGGCTGAGCCCCAGTTCCTCTGAAAATCTCCTGTAAGCCAGGGCCTCTTCCACCGGGTTCAGATCCTCGCGCTGGATGTTTTCTATCAGGGCAAGTTCCAGGGCCTCGCCTGCATCAGCGTCCCTTAGCACTACAGGTACCTTCTTCAGGCCAGCCCTCTGGGCAGCTCTCCATCGCCTCTCCCCGGCGATAATCCGGTAGTATCCTTCTTCTTCCGTGACCACCAAGGGCTGTATGATTCCCTTGGCCTTTATGGAAGCAGCAAGGCCTTGAATAGATTCCTCCCTGATCTTTTTCCTGGGCTGGGCCGGATTTGGCCTTATCTTTTCGATGGGGCAGAGGAAAAAACCTGGTGCCTCTGCGTCAAATATATCCTGGCTGGAAAGCAGGGAGCCAAGCCCCCTGCCGAGACCGGACTTCTGGTTCATGACTGCCTCCGGTTCCTGTTGAGAAATTCCCTGGACAGTGCCAGATAGCTTTCAGCGCCCTTTGACTTCGGATCGTACTGAAAAATAGGTTTGCCATGGCTGGGACTCTCGCTCAGCCTGATATTCCTGGGCACTGTTGTCCTGTAGACGAGATCCCTGAAATGCACCCTTACCTCCCTGGCCACCTGATAACCTAACCTTGTCCTGTGATCATACATGGTCAGAAGAAGGCCTTCTATATGAAGCTTGGGATTGAGCCTGTTCTTTACCACCCTGATTGTCTGGACAAGCTGGCTGAGGCCCTCAAGGGCATAATACTCGCACTGCAGGGGAATGAGCACAGAATCTGCTGCTGTCAGGGCATTTATGGTCATCAGGCCAAGCGACGGGGGACAATCCATTATCACATAATCAAAACCATTCAGGGTTTTCAGCAGCGCCTTCAGGACAATATCCCGTTCATCCTTTGCAGCGAACTCCATATCAATGCCGACAAGGTCCTGGTGTGCCGGTACGGCATAAAGGTTCTGCTGTACTGTGGGCATTATGGCTTCTTCCAGGGAGACATCTCCTGCAAGGACATGATAGAGATTAATGTTGTCATGACCAGGAACAATACCTACACCACTGGTGGCGTTCGCCTGGGCATCACAGTCCACCAGCAGTACCCTCTGTTTCAACATGGCAAGACCCGCAGAAAGATTCACGGCAGTAGTGGTCTTGCCTACTCCTCCCTTCTGATTGGCCACTGCAATAAAGCGCACCCTCTTTTTTCCTGTTTCCCCCATATGATCTCTGAAAAAAAGCTTGTCAAATATATGCCTCGGTACAATAGTTATAGATGAAAAACAAAAAAATAGACTTGCACCAGAAAGGCTAATAAAAAAACTCTAACAGCGAGGTGAATAGACTATAGCAAAAATTTACGGAAACACAAAAGGACTTTCTCCCAGCCAGAAAAAGGCACTGGAAAGACTCTACAGAAGAAGAATTCCAGCGTCAAAGATAGTAACTCATGAAACTGCCAGGGCAATTTCGGAAATCTCCCATGACATCTCCCGCCAGACAGCCCTGCTGATCAACAGAAAAGGCATCATAACCCATGTCATTGCAGGTGACAGGCATGGTATCTTCATACCTGATATTCAGGATTTCAGGAGGGGCGAATACAGACTCAAGGGCCTGAGATGCATTAGAACCAGCCTGGGGAAAAATCATGGCTTAAACAGTGAAGACCTCTCAGACCTGGCTCTCCTGCGACTTGACGCCATGTTGGTTATTGACGTAAAAGACTCTCTTCCGCACCTGTACCATCTCGCCTACCTCCTGCCGCCAGGGCCTGACCGAAGAAAATGGCACAGAGAAACCTTCAAACAGGCCTCAGAACTCCCTGAGAATTTTGACCTGTTCATCAGGGATCTGGAGCAGGAAATCGAGAGACTTTGCCGGCTGAAGGCCTTGAAAGGAGCTGAGGAAAGGGCCATCCTGGTCCATGCCGGGTCCATGGGAGAGCAACATGCCAAAAGAAGCCTGGACGAGCTGCAGAGGCTTGCTGAAACGGCAAATGTCCAGGTAGTCGAAAAAATCTACCAGCACGTAAGCCGGTACAACCCGGCCCATCTCATAGGAAAGGGCAAGCTTAAGGAGATCCTGGTCTCAGGCCTTTATCAAGGTGTTTCCATGATAATTTTCGACCAGAATCTGAGCCCCAGACAAGCCAATAATATTGCGACC
>QOAL01000198.1 GCA_003978135.1 Thermodesulfatator sp. | reverse complement strand
TTCCAGGATTTCACTAAGGGGAAACCAGCTTTAGCCGCACCTGATGTTGTAAGATTGTCCGGGTATGTATCCAGAAAGAGTATGTAGCCCGCACAGTGGCTGTTGGTGAATCTTGAAAGAAAGTGCTCACCCCCGGGCCATGAGGACCAACTGGGACGATCCCTTGCACTCTTGTATATTGGCCTTACTGAGGATTATTGGGGATGAGATCAATAATGGCCGCCCTGATGCGGACGGCCTGGAACTCGGAGAAGTTTGAGAAAGGAAGTATTTAACCGTATGCGTGGGTTCCCAGTACGCAGGGGATACCGTATTTTTCTTCCACGATCTTCTTGAATTGCTCGAAATCATGATTCTTACACATGGGGACGGCCTTTGCCATGCAGTTGCTCAGGTGCACTGCATCCACCTTTACGTTCTTGATTACACTTCCGATGTTGCTGATAGTAGCCCTTCCCGGGCACTGGCACCTCAAAAAACCCACCAGGACAGGATCGTCGTATTTTGCAAACTCCCCGTTTTTCTCCTTTACTGCATTTATGCACTTGTATTCTCCCGGGCAGCCATAGCCTGCATCCATGTAAGACCCGCAACCAATTACCAGAATGTTCATTGCTCGACCTCCTTTCATTTTTTAATTATTATTTTTGAAACTACATCGATTTTTAAAAAATTCAAGGACCGATTTTGAACTACAAGTTGACTCTAAAGAGCTTTTTAATGATAATACCCTGGATTTTGTTACTATTATAATACAGTAGGGCAATAAAAACCAGGAAGTATAAGTGAATCAGTTCACCAGCACGCAAAAAAAATTCATGAGAGCTGCCATAGGACTGGCCCAAAAAGGCATGGGTTTTACTTCACCCAATCCAGCAGTTGGGGCGGTTATTGTGAAGAATGACAAGATAGTCGGCAGGGGCTTCCATGAAAAGGCGGGTGCCCCGCATGCAGAGGTGAACGCCATCAGGGATGCCGGGCAATCCTGTTCAGGAGCAGACATATACGTAACCCTTGAACCATGCAATCATACAGGCAGGACCCCTCCCTGTACCAGGGCCATACTTGAAGCAGGATTGAAACAGGTTTTTATTGGTGCTCGGGACCCGAATCCCTCTGTACGGGGAGGCGGGGCCGAATTTCTTGAATCCCAGGGCATTAAGGTTTTCACCGGGCTTCTGGAAAAGGAGTGCATGCTCCTTCTGGCACCGTTTGCCAAGGCGGTAAAAAGACAGATGCCCTGGGTCAGGGCCAAGACCGCCTGCAGTCTCGACGGGCGAATTGCAACCAGAACAGGGCATTCCAAGTGGATAACCAATGAAAAGGCAAGACAATACGGGCAAAGGCTCAGGCGAATGAGCGATGCCATACTGGTAGGCAAGGGCACTGTCCTGGCAGACAACCCATCCCTGACCTGGCGCCCTGCTGGCAGAAAGAATACGTCCAAGAAACTCTTGCGGGTGATTCTCGACAGCAGGCTCGAAACCCCTGTTGATTTCCAGGTTTTTAAACCTGATAAAAGCGCCCCAACCCTTGTTGCATGCAGTAATCCGGACAAGGAAAAAATAAATGCCCTCATGGAAAAAGGCGTGCAGACAGTGACACTGCCGGCAGATGAAAAAGGACGACCGGATATCCTGGCACTCCTGGAATATCTCGGCCAAAGAGGCATACATTCCCTGCTGGTTGAGGGCGGAGCCGAGATACTTGGCAGCTTTTACGATCAGGGGCTTGTTGATGAAGCTTTTTTCTTCTTCGCACCCATTGTCATAGGAGGAATGGAAGCCAGGCCGGCCATTGGAGGCCTGGGAGCGAAAACACTGAAAGAGACTGCCAG
This sequence comes from Thermodesulfatator sp., assembly GCA_003978135.1. Taxonomy (GTDB): domain Bacteria; phylum Desulfobacterota; class Dissulfuribacteria; order Dissulfuribacterales; family QOAL01; genus QOAL01. The sequence goes on along the minus strand of QOAL01000198.1, from coordinate 2,591 downwards.
GCTCAAGGATGTGACAATTCACCGCATGGGAAGCAACTGGCTGGCAAGGGGTGTTGTGTCGGATCTGGACAGCCTGTGGAGGAAATGAACAGATGTTTACCGGAATAATAGAAGGCCTTGGTACTGTGATGGACATCGCTTCCGCATCCAAGGGTGTTCGTTTCCGTATCAGGCCCGACTTTGTCCTGGAAGACCCGCAGGTCGGTGAAAGCATAGCTGTAAATGGTGCCTGTCTCACAGCCACGGATTTTTCAGGAGAGTGCTTCAAGGTAGATGTGTCTCCGGAAACATTATCACGCACAACCCTTGGGAGCATAAAACCCGGGGCCAGGGTAAACCTGGAACGGGCCCTAAGGCTTTCCGACAGGCTTGGCGGTCACATTGTCAGTGGCCACGTGGACTGCGTAGGGACAGTAATAAAAAAGACCTCCCATGGAGAATTTACCATTTATTCCTTTTCCCTGGACAGGAAGCTTGACCGCTATCTTGTTGAGAAGGGCTCTGTTGCCATTGACGGGATAAGCCTTACAGTAAACTCATGCGCCAAGGGCACGTTTTCCGTTGCCATTATCCCGCATACAGCAAAAATGACCACACTCCCCTTCAGAAAGGCAGGGGACAAGGTTAATATTGAGCTGGACATTATTGGAAAGTATATTGAAAAGTTGCTGCTTGGAACAAACGAGCAAACTGCATCAAGGACTGATGCGTCTGCCGGTATAGACAGGGATCTGCTGGCTCGTTACGGTTTCCTTTGATCAGGAGCGGCAACGGGCATATTATCCCCTTGCCGCAAAAATCTTTTTGAAGATCCTGGCAGCATGAAAGTTTAAATCTTATCTGGAGTTTTAATTAACCATGGCAAAAGCAACTATTGAAGAAGCAATTGAAGATATAAAACAGGGCAAGATGGTCATCCTGGTGGATGACGAGGACAGGGAAAATGAAGGTGATCTCTGTCTTGCAGCAGAAAAGGTGACACCTGATGCCATTAATTTCATGGCCAAGTATGGCAGGGGCCTGATCTGCCTGGCCCTAACGGGGGAGATGGTAGACAAACTCGGACTGCCAATGATGGCGTCCAAGAACACCTCCAGGTTCGGTACTGCATTTACAGTATCTATTGAGGCGCGAAGGGGCGTTACCACAGGAATTTCAGCCCACGACCGGGCCACCACTATCCAGACGGTCATGAAGGATGACTGCGGTCCGGATGACATTGCTACCCCCGGCCACGTATTTCCCCTGAGGGCAAGAGAGGGCGGCGTCCTGGTAAGAGCCGGCCAGACTGAAGGCTCAGTGGATCTTTCCAGGCTGGCAGGACTCAAACCAGCCGGGGTCATCTGCGAAATAATGAAAGACGACGGCTCCATGGCCAGGATGCCGGATCTGGAAATCTTTGCCAGGGAACATGGCCTCAAGATTGTCACCATTGCAGACCTTATTGAATACCGGCTGAGGACAGAAAGCTTTGTGAAAAGAGAGGTTGAAACCAGGCTGCCTTCCAGGTTCGGCGGAGACTGGAAGCTCATTGCCTATACCTCTGTACTGGACAGCCATGAACATCTGGCCCTTATCTTCGGTGATTCAGAGATAAGGCCAGATGAAGAAATCCTCGTGAGGGTACACTCGGAATGCCTGACAGGTGATGTCTTCGGTTCTTTAAGGTGTGACTGCGGCCCTCAGCTCCAGCGCGCCATGCTTCAGATAAGCAGGGAAGGAAGGGGTGTGCTTCTCTACATGAGGCAGGAAGGTCGCGGAATAGGGCTGATCAACAAGCTCAGGGCATACAAGCTCCAGGATCATGGCAAGGACACGGTTGAGGCCAACAAGGAGCTGGGTTTCAAGGCGGATCTCAGGGATTATGGCGTGGGTGCACAGATACTCAGGGATCTCGGCATCAGGAAGATGCGTCTTATGACCAACAACCCCAAAAAGATAGTGGGTCTGGAAGGCTATGGCCTTGAGGTGGTGGAAAGGGTGCCCATTGAAATTCCGCCCTCTGAGGAAAACATCAATTACCTTAAATGCAAGGCAGAAAAGATGGGGCATCTTCTCCATCTGGATTAGCCATAATTGTCACGGACAAACCAGCACCTATCTGGCATACAAAAGGAGAAAGGTAAATGCCTAAGAATTTTGAAGGAAATCTTAATGCCGAAGGTCTAAAAATCGGTATCATTGTGGCACGTTTCAATGAATTCATATCAAGCAAGCTCCTGGGCGGCTGTCTCGACGCGCTTATCAGGCATGGAGCAAAGGACGAGGACATAGAAGTGGCTTGGGTTCCAGGTGCCTTTGAGATACCTCTGGTGGCAAAAAAGATGGCAGCATCCGAAAAGTATGACTGTGTTATATGCCTGGGTTGCATAATAAGGGGGGCTACGCCCCATTTTGATTATGTGGCAGCCGAATCCTCCAAGGGTATTGCCCAGGTGGCCATGAAGGCGGACTGTCCTGTGGCCTTTGGCGTTCTCACCACAGAGACCATTGAGCAGGCCATCGAACGGGCAGGGACCAAGGCTGGAAACAAGGGATGGGATGCCGCACTGGCAGGCGTTGAAATGGCAAATCTCCTAAAAGCCATAGAG
>QOAL01000020.1 GCA_003978135.1 Thermodesulfatator sp. | reverse complement strand
CAGATTTCGTAATGGAAAAGGTGGCATGAGTTTGAATACCTTGGCAGGGGAATACGGATTCCCTACTGCTCAAACTGACAATTACAACCATTTGCTCGCTCCATGGTTGATCTTTTCGATCTTTCTATTTGTTTTAACCCTGTTTCTTCCAATAGTAGCTTGTGCACAAGATGCACAGGAACCAGGACCTGTATCCCTGACCCTTTTTGAGCCCAGTTACATTGGCCCTCCGGATCATCGGGCATTGGCCGGACAAATAAAAAAGCTCCTTGTTGCAGAGCTTGAGGCCAGGGGCAATATTGTAAAGACAAGCAATGAAATCATAAAAATACCTGGACAGGCCAGGGAATTGCTGGAAACCACTGGCACGCACTACGGAGTCTATGGCACGGTTTCCCTGCTCGGTACTGTTGTAAGTCTTGATTTCTACATTGTGAGCACTAATACCAGGGAGAAGAAGCCACTGGTAGCATTTGTTCAAGGTCCGGCAGACAAGGATAAACAGCTTGTAACCCTTTTAGGAGAGAGGATAGAGAAGAAGTTCATGACCCCCTATATGGTCGCCAAGGTCCAGGTGGAGGGTAATAAAAGGGTTGGAACCGATGCTATTATCCAGAATATATCCACTACAAAGGGGCAGAAATATGATCCCCAAAAGATAGCAAGGGATATCCAGGCCCTTTATGACATGGGTTATTTCGATGATATAGAGGTGGATGTGGAAGATAGTCCTGAGGGCAAGATCGTAACATTCATGCTGCGGGAAAAGCCTGCCATCAGGAAGATCCTTTTCCAGGGAAACCACGAAATAAAAGATGACAAGCTTAAGGAGGTCATGGATCTCAAACCCTACTCTGTTATCAAGGAAAAGGCCCTCCAGGAAAATGCTGAAAAGATCAAGGCCCTTTACGCTGAGGAGGGGTATGCAGGGACCACTGTTACCGTATCCATAAAGCCTGTTTCCGGGCAGGCGGCAGATGTTGTATTTGACATAAATGAGGGTGAGAAGGTTCATATCAAGGAGATAGATTTTCAAGGTATCAAGGCATTCAGCGCGGATGATCTCCGAAGCATCATGGAAGTTTCGGCCAAGAAGCCGTGGTGGACGCCCAGTCTCCGGAACATAATGGGGCTGATAAAGGGAAGTGCCGGTGTTCTGAAATGGGATGCCCTGGAGAGGGATCTAGGGCGTATCGCAGCATATTACCACAATCACGGCTATGTCGATGCCAAGGTGGGGGAGCCCAAGGTCAAGAGGGAAGGGGCTGATCTCTATATCACCATTCCAGTGATGGAAGGCGACAGATACGTCGTGGGCAAGGTGGACATAAAGCAGGAATTTTTCAAGGACGAAAAGCAGCTCCTGAGCGAGCTGGAGATTGAAAAACAGGATTACTTCAGCCAAGAGGTCCTGAGAAAGGACATAATGAACCTCACAAGCAAGTATTCCGATTTTGGTTTTGCCCATTGCACCATTACTCCTGATATCAAAAAAGACCCTGAAAAAAAGGCTGTTAACATTCTTCTCGTGGTAAACAGAGGACCCAAGGTCTTTTTTGACCGTATTGCCATTGCAGGAAACACCAGGACCAGGGATAAGGTCATCAGGCGTGAGCTCAGGGTGATGGAGCTTGAGCCATTTTCTGGAACTGGCCTGAAGAAGAGCAATGACCGCCTGAGGAGGCTGGGGTATTTTGAGGACGTGGAAATAACTCCCAAGCCGGGCAAGGATGAAAAGCACATGGATCTTGATGTCAAGGTGAAGGAGCGTCCAACCGGAACCTTCAGTATCGGTGCTGGCTACAGCTCGGTTGACAGCCTGATGCTCATGGGCGAGATAAGCCAGAGAAATTTTCTTGGAAAAGGCCAGACCCTGAGCTTCAAGGGAGTGCTTGGAGGGAGTACCCAGAGGTTTTCCTTGAGTTTCTTTGAGCCGTATTTCCGGGATACCAAGTTTTCCCTTGGAGTAGATCTCTATAACTGGAGGTATGATTATTCAGACTATACCAAAGACAGCACTGGTGGGGCCTTGAGGTTCGGTTACCCCTTGACGGATAATCTCAGGTTTTTCTGTGGAGCCAGGGCTGATTACACTGACATGTCAGATATTAGCGACAATACCTCCAAGATTATCCAGGATTCCCTTGACATCAAGTCCACAAGGTCTCTGAATGCAGGGCTTTCCTATGACACAAGAAACCGTTATTTCAATCCCAGCAGGGGCTGGAGCAATGACATAGGCGTGGAATACGCAGGCGGCATTTTGGGTGGAGATGCCGCATTCTGGAAGTTCCAGGGTACACTCGGGTATTACCATGCTATCTGGAAGGAAATTATCGGGCATATGAAGCTCGGTGCCGGTTGGGTCTTTGAGGGAAACGGCGGGCAACTTCCCGTCTATGACCGTTTCTTCCTGGGCGGCCTGGATTCCATCCGGGGGTTCAAATATGGAGACGTAAGCCCCAGGGATCCAGAGACAGATGAACGGGTTGGCGGTGAGTACATGGGCTATCTCCAATCTGAGTTAATTTTCCCAATCATCCAAAATATGGGCCTCAACGGTGTAGTGTTCTACGATGCTGGTAACGTCTGGGCCAAGCATAACATGGACATAGGAAATCTCAGGATGTCTGTAGGCGGTGGTGTCCGCTGGCTTTCTCCAATGGGGCCCTTGAGAGTGGAATGGGGTTATAATGTTGCCAGGGAACCAGATGATGATAAAAGCAACTGGGAATTTCGCATGGGAGGAAATTTTTAACCTGCAATGAGCCGATACAGTCTCAACAACCTGGCAGAAATTGTCAGCGGCAGGGTGGAAGGCGACGGGGAGTTCCAGGTTGAGGGAATTTCTTCCCTGGAATCAGCCAGGGAAAACGAGATAAGTTTTGCAGTCAGTACGAAGTCAGCTGAATCAGTGGCCTCTTCACAGGCTGGGGCGCTCATTTTACCCGAGAGCTGGCCTTTTGAGGAGAACCGTCCAAGAATACTCGTAAAAGATGTTTATCTTGCATTTGCACGTATTGCCACGGTCTTTGCCTCCAGGCCATTCAAGGCCAAGGGTGTACATCCCAATGCAGTAATAGGCTATGGATGTAGTGTTGACGCCAATGTGACCATTATGGCAGGTGTCGTCCTTGGAGATAATGTGACCATAGGCCCGGAGGTCACTTTGCATTCAGGGGTGGTCATAGGAAATGATGTGTTCATTGCAGAAGGCTCTGAACTCTTCCCCAATGTTGTTGTCTATGACGGTTGCAAAATAGGCAGAAAGGTGAGAATTCATGCAGGGGCAATAATAGGATCTGATGGATTTGGTTATGCCCAGGGGCCTGAAGGCCATGTCAAGATTCCACACATGGGAACCGTGGAAATAGAAGATTATGTGGAAATTGGAGCAAACACTACCATAGACAGGGCTGTTTTTGGAAAGACCATCATAGGCCAGGGCACTAAAATAGATAATCTGGTCATGATTGCCCACAATGTTCACGTGGGGTCTCATTCCATCATTGTCAGCCAGGTGGGTATTTCCGGCAGTACCAATATAGGTTCTGGCGTGATGATAGGGGGCCAGGTTGGAATAGTTGGCCATATAGACATAGGAGACAAGGCGAGGATAGGTGCCAAGTCAGGAGTGGCCCAGTCCATTGCAGCTGGACAGACGGTTTCAGGCATACCCGCTATACCCCATAGAAAATGGTTACGCTTGGTACACGCCCTCATGAAGGTACCTGAAATGTTGAAAGACATCAGGGAGATTAAGAAACGGCTGGAGAAACTGAATCATGGCAAAGGATAATTCAGGATTCCGTATTAACGAGATAGCAGATTTGCTTCCTCACAGGTATCCATTTCTCCTGGTAGACAGGGTAACAGAACTGGAGCCCGGAGAATATATCAGAGGTTACAAAAACGTGACCATGAATGAGCCATTTTTTCAAGGGCATTTTCCAGGCGAGCCCATAATGCCAGGGGTTCTCATCCTGGAATCCATGGCTCAACTGGGGATTCTTTTTGCAAAAAAGACCGCTCCAGATGAATTGAGCGGTAAGCTCTTTGTCTTTGCCGGCATGGATGGTGTCAAATTCAGAAGGCCTGTGGTTCCTGGAGACAGGCTCGAAATGGAACTCACCCTGGTAAAGAGAAAGATGACCATATGGAAAATGGCCGGTTCAGCCAGGATAGACGGACAGGTGGCCGTTGAGGCAGTACTGACGGCAGCGGTTCAGCGTTGATCTTTTACAGGCCTGTATCTCTTAAATAACCAGATTTCTATTGTGGAAACCAGGGGATCTAAGAGCAAAATAACAAACCATGGCCATTTTTTGAAAGCTAGCTAAAAACTTCCCAGAAAAATTGTCAATTCAGGTGAAAATATGAATATACCCCAATCCTGCACCGTACACGCAACAGCAGTCATAGAAGACGGTGCAGTGCTAGGAGAGAATATCCAGATTGGTCCTTATGTGAT
>QOAL01000132.1 GCA_003978135.1 Thermodesulfatator sp. | reverse complement strand
TGGTCTCTTTGTCCCGCCTGTCATCTAATTTTATAACAGTGTAAACTCGTTTTACATCATGCTGGAAAACAGAATCATGCATTCTGGCCGCCAGTTTCAACAGTTCATCTGCCTCACCCTGCACAATTGTTCCCATATCAGAAAGTTCAAAATCAAGACCTGACTCCTGCACCACTTTTATCACTCCTGCCACGTAAAGGGAAAGGCTGGTCTTAGTTGTTCCAAGGGGAACAATACTGATTTCCATTAGGGCCATTTGTTTAACCTCAATATTTATTCGGGGGATATTTGCCAGCTGTTATAAAGGTCTGAATTGGATTTTCTCCAGGCAGGAAAAATGAAAATTCATCCTTGAGAGTTACTCAACCCATTTTCATGAATCTGGAATTTGAGGCCTAAGGAACCAGAACTGCAACTGAAAAATGGAGGCGGCGCCCGGATTCGAACCGGGGAATAACGGTTTTGCAGACCGTCGCCTTAGCCACTTGGCTACGCCGCCTCTGACGGATTCAGTTCATTAACATATGAGGCCTTTTTTGACAAGGCCAAACCAGGCTAAACATTGATGTTCATATCCCTGAGTCCGCTTACAAGCCCGTGGAATTGTTCAGGATAAAGGGACTGGGGGCCATCAGACAAGGCATTTTCCGGATGAGTATGCACCTCAAGAATCAGCGCATCAACCCCCATGGCTGCCGCGGCCCTGGCAAGTGGTATAACCTGATCCCTTCGGCCTGCTGCATGGCTGGGATCCACAACTATTGGAAGATGACTTTCATTGCGCATGTAGGGTATGGCATTTGCGTCAAAGGTATTCCGGGAATGCCTGGTGAATGTTCTGATACCCCTTTCACACAACATCACCTGGTCGTTCCCCTCGGACATAATATATTCTGCAGCCATGAGAAATTCATCCATGGTAGCCCACATACCCCTTTTCAGCAGTACAGGTTTATTGGCCTGCCCGGCCCTCCTTAACAGCCTGTAATTCTGCATGTTCCTGGTACCTATCTGTATAATGTCGGTATACTTTTCTACCATGTCACAAACCTCATGATCAGTGGCTTCTGTGACTATGAAAAGACCGGTTTCCTCGCGTACCTTTGCCAGGATCTCAAGGCCCTTCTCGCCAAGACCCTGAAATGAATAGGGAGACGATCTGGGTTTGAATGCCCCACCCCTGAAAAGCTTGGCTCCTGCCTCCTTGACCGCATGGGCAATCTCAATGGCCTGGTTCTCGGATTCCACAGCACAGGGACCTGCCATAAGAACCAGCTTGTCTCCTCCGATTTCAACGCTATTATCCCCGTTACCCAGCCTTACAACTGTATTTTCAGGCCTCATTTCCCTGCTCACCAGTTTGTAAGGTTTTGAGACAGGAATTACATCCCTGACACCAGGAAGATCCAGAAATAACCCCGGTTCTATTGGCCCCTTGTTTCTGAGCACACCGATTGCGGTTCTTTCCCCACCAGGGATGGGCTTTGCTTCCCAGCCATGATCCTCGATACGGCTTATGACCCTGTTGAGATCCTGATCACTGGCCTCTTTGTGCATTACAATAAGCATCTTGCACTTCCTCCAATAAAAAAGCTTCCTGCCGACCTGTCATTGATTGCCGGCAGGAAGCTGAAAAACAACCGAAAATTTAATAAGATACCTTCTTAAGAAGATGATTTTTCAGACGAAGAGCTGGCAGGTTTTTTCTCCTTCTTGGCGCTCTTGTCCTTGGTCCCCTTCTGTTCACTGGCACTTGCACTTTTCTTGCTGCCAGCATAGTCAGTCACATACCAGCCTGAACCCTTTAAATGAAAAGAAGACTGGGAAATCAGCTTTTTCATCTTCCCGCCGCACGATTCGCACTCTTCAAGCGGTGGATCTGTAATTCTTTGCCAGTTCTCCACGATGTTTCCGCATGATTCACACTGGTATTCATATATTGGCATAGCTAAAAACCTCCTTTAAACAAGCAGTCGTTGCGTATGTTTGCCATTAAAAAAATCTATCACCTCTCCTAGACCTGCAATGGACACCCGTCCTAATATCTCATTGGTCAGGTTGTGGACCTTCTCTTCCTCAAGGTCTCTGTCCTCCTGGCTTGCCATGCACTCAAATTTGGCAAATCTGGTAATATGAACCAGTTCATGCATCATGACATAGACCAGAAATGGCCAGAGCACAGCCTTATTGCCATTGGTCACTTTCAAGATCCTGTGATCATAAATCAGAATCCTGTAAAGGTGTCTGTTGTCCGTACCGGAATCTTTTTCGCTGACAATCTTGCCATATTTCAGCAAATGGGCGTATGCACCTTCGGGTATATAGATTTCACCTGAATCCTTAAGAGTTAATACCTCATATGGATTCCTGAGCCAGTAATCGGTGGTTAAACGGAAATAGTCGCTGATGATATCTTCTGATACGTTAACCGCCTTTTCCAGAAGCTTTATGTGGGACGGCAAAAAACGCCTGGTTGATATCACTTTACAACCACCTGATTCAGCCCTTTCGACTACATTACGGCCTGTTGATTTCAAACATAAAATTAGTGTTACACCTAATGTATGTCAAGTAACCCCATTGGCACCACCCCGAAAAACCTGGCTGGTTTGGCCGCTGCCACATCACAAGCAATAAGGGAGCCCTTTACTTACACCAATAATGGTGGCAGGCGTAATTCAGCCTTAGGAGCTGTCCAAAAACAACTTGGATGATGTCACGCACAGATTTAGGTCAGGCTGAGTTGAACTGGTTGAGCAAAACCGCGGGCGTAGCCCGGCTACGTTGAGGATTTTGTGATTGAAATTCGACTAAGGACGGCTTGAAGATGAGATGCGAAATCGCCAAGTTATTTTTGGACAGCTCCTTAGCCTGTGTCCATCCAGAAATAGGCAATTTTGTTCGAGGGCAAGGCGCGAGGAGGCGAAAAAGCGCAGTGTACTGGGCGTACATGAGCATTTTTCGCCGACGAGCAACGCAGTCATCGGGCAAAAGGGCCATTTATGGATGGACACAAGTTAAGGAACCATTGTGTTGACATCGTCAATGGCACCAAGAAGTATATCTGATATGGGCCAGCGCCGTTCTGCAATGTGGGGATTGATCTGCATGGAGATGTCAAGAAGCCTTGCCTGTATCATGTGGAGTCTTACTGTTGGATATGTCTTGCCAGCAGAGAAACCTGAAAGGGCGCAGACATGGCCCTTGCCGTTGATTTCAGTGGGTGCACCGTAGGTTCTGCAGTTGACAGGCCTGACTTCGTACATGAGGCACTGGTCGTCCAGGTTCAGGAGCGGGCAGGGAATCCTGGTGAGTGCGAGATCCGCCCCTTGGGAAATGGCCTTTTCCCATTGTTTTTGGGCCTGCCGGGCCTTTCTAATTACCTGCTTTCTGGTTTTTCTGCCAAGCCTGTTAAAGTGCTCAAGGATCAGGACTCCTTCTGCCAGGGAAACGTCAAAGGCCGCGTAACAGCAGTCAGAACAACCCTTATGGCACTTGAACTCTTCAGGAAATTTGGCAGCAACTGCTGAAACGGCAGAATCAACCTGTTTCATGAGTTCCAGAAGCTGCTTGTTTGCAGGAATCATGTTTTCAGACATTTCACAACAGGATAATGTAAATCAAACGGAATGCAAGAGGTGCGGCACCTGTTGCTTGAAGGGAGGTCCCTGCCTTCACAAAAGGGACAGGGACCTTGTGATTTCAGGTACCCTTGGTCCACAGGTGCTGGTGACATTCAGGGCTGGGGAGTTGGCCGTCAATCCGCTCAGCAATGAAGTTATTGCCCTTGATGTGGAAATGATAAAAATAAGGGGCCAGGATATTCACGGAAAATGTAACTTCCTTGAAGAAGCTTTTAATTCCTGCTCCATATATGAAAACAGGCCGCTTGAGTGCAGGGTCCTGAAATGCTGGGATACAAGGGCAATCGAGGATCTATTCCTTTCGGATCTTCTAACCAGGAAAGATTTGATGCCGCATTCCAGCCTTCTGTCAGAGCTCATCGAGAAATATGAGGAAAGCTTCCCGGTAAATTTCATACGCAATATGTGCACCTTGTCAGAAAGAGGCACTGTGCCCGAAGAGCTTCGGGCCCTGGAGCAAGAGGACATGAGGTTCAGGTCAGCAGTGTGTGAAAGCCTCGGGGTCGATTTGGAAACCTGTCTGTTCTTTTTCGGAAGGCCGGTCTCTGCCATTGCAGCTGCTTTCAAGGCAATACCAGATAGTGTCCATCCATAAATGGCCCTTTTGCCCCCATGACCGTGTTGCTGGTCGGCGAAAAATGCTCATGTACGCCCGGTACACTGCGCTTTTTAGCCTCCTTGCCCCTTGCCCTCTAAAAAAATTGCCTATTTCTGGATTGAAACCAGACTGCCCTAAGGTTAAAAATGAATGAAAGTTCATTTATTGTAATCTTTGTCACAACTCCCTTACTCCTGCTATCATATTGATATGATAGGCAAAAAAAATCGGCCAGG
>QOAL01000131.1 GCA_003978135.1 Thermodesulfatator sp. | reverse complement strand
CAGCCTATTTCGAGCTGAAAAGAGAGGTATGGGAAGAAGATAGCGTGCAGCTCAGGGCCTGGTGGAAGATTCCTCAGTCTGACTGGGACAGGATAGAGAAAGATGTGCTAATGCCTGCCTCGCTTTCCTGGGAAGACACTGAGCTTGAGATAGCCCTGTCTGAACTTCGTGCCCACGGCCCGGTGCCCGTGGAGGGTCAGGGTGGAACCATTATTCCAGGCACTTCTGACTGGTTGTTTACCGGCTTGAGGGATGGCACGGCTTATCAGGCAACTATTTACATGAATATACCATCCAGAAAGGAGCAGATGCAGTTGATATCATCAACTGCGTGCTCCATTCCTGTAAAGCCGGATCACATAGTGCTTATCCCCATTGACGAGGTGAGGGGTTACACCTACTGGCACCTGGACAAGGAGAGACTTGCCCGGCGGATTTCCGAGTTATCACAGCGCACGGGTCAGGAAGTAAAGACCTATATCAAGATTTATGAAGAATGGGCAGGCCAGCTCTATCACCAGATGCACAGGGATATAGAGGTGCATCTTGGCTTTACTGACAACTGGTACCTGAATCTTGAACCGGACAAGGTGTTCAGGGTCCAGCTTATAGCAAGCTCCGGTGGAGAGGTTATTGACCTTACGGATGTGTCCAATTCCATCCAGACTGCAAGGCTTTTTCACGGCAATAATCCCATACAGTACAGGGAAGTACATCTTCCTTTCAGTCACCCTTCCAACAGGAAACTGGAGTCAGCCATGGGAACGGCTGAAAATTCCATAGGCCTCCTGGTTCTCCATTTGCACGCCCACCTGCCATATTTCCGAAAAAGGGTTTCCTACGGGGAGTCCGGCCTGTGGCAGCCTATGGGTTATCCGCCTGAATGGTTCCATGAAGCCGTAAAGGATACATATATTCCCCTTATCCTCATGTTTGAAAGCCTGGCCGGGGAAGGAGTTGATTTCCGGATCTCCATGGATATTTCGCCGACCCTGTCAAATATGATGAGGGATGCCCTGCTACAGGAGGAGTTTCTCCGGTATATAGACGCCCATATCAATCTTGCCAGGGCAGAAGTCGACAGGACCAGGCGCCAGGCCATGCAGTACCATGACACGGCCTGGATGCATCTGAACCGGTTTCTGGAAATAAAGGACTGTTTTTTGAAATATGACTGCGATATCTCCAGGGCCTTTAAAAAATTCCAGGACCTGGGCTTTCTGGAAATCTCCACATGCGGGGCCACCCACGGTTTTCTGCCCTTTCATACTGCATTTCCCGAAGCAATCAGGGGGCAGATAGAAACTGCTGCGCTGGATTATGAGGATACCTTTGGAGCCAGGCCCAAGGGTATCTGGCTTCCTGAATGCGCCTACGTGCCAGGGCTTGAAAAATTCGTGGAAAAGGCTGGTCTCAGGTATTTTTTTACAGAGACCCATGCAGTTACCCTGGCAGACTGTCCGGCTGCTTTTGGAACCCATGCCCCTGTGTTCGTAAAGGGCAGCGATGTGGCTGCCTTTGCCCGGGATCCTGAGACAGGCAAACAGGTTTGGAGCGGAGAAGAAGGATACCCTGGAGACCCGGACTATCTTGATTTCCATTTTAAGGGCGGTCCCCTTCGCTACAACAGGATTACCACCAGAAAGAACGATTACAAGGAGCCCTACGTACGGCAATGGGCCCTGGAAAAGGCTGCAAGCCATGCCCAGCACTTCATGGAGGCCAGGAACTTCAGGTTCAGGTACATAAAGAACTGGTTCTGGAAAAAACCCCTGGTTGTAGCCATGTACGACGCCGAACTTTTTGGGCATCATTGGTTCGAGGGTACGGATTTTCTTTACTTCCTCCTGAAAAAACTCTACTACAACCAGAATGAGACAGAACTGATTACACCTACCAGTTATCTTAACCGTTATCCCAGAAACCAGGAGGTCTTTCTAAATCCGTCGTCCTGGGGTGACAAGGGCACTTTTGACAAGTGGATGTATGGATCGGTTTCCTGGATGCACCGCCACACCCATGAGGCGGTAAGAGAGCTGGTTGCCATGGCCTCCCATATGAGGGATCATGAAAAAGAAGACGAGGTGGCAAGAAGGATAGTGTCCCAGGCGGGCAGGGAAGTTCTCCAGTCCATGAATAGCGATATACCCTTTGTCATTTCCAACGGACACTTTGTTGACCGCATGAAGGAGTACTACCTGGAGGATCTTGAAAGATTCTGGATTTTGGCCTCCATTTACTGGGACAGGGAAAGAAACAATCCCTCAAACCTGTGCAGATTGGAAAACTTGGAGATGACAAATCCTATTTTTCCTGCCATTGATCCTGAGGTTTTTGCCTTTGGGGCATGAGAACACATGAAGGCTGCCGGGCTTTATCCTGAATGACTTTCAGCCTCGCGAACAGGTTTTTTTCTCAGGGTTGCCTTAGCCGGTTTGCAGTGGAAGCTGACTTCCCTGTGGGCTAACCTTTCGAAAAATTCCCCGCACCTTGCCCAAGAATGTATAAACGAGAACAAACAGGTAATGCTCTATTTTTCCTCCTTGTTTTATTCATATCCATCTGTGTTTATGATGGTTTTCCAGGACATATCTGGGCTGGATCATCTTCTTCGTTTAGGCCATGTATGAGCAGTCAGGATCTCCGCGCACAGATGATTAGTGCAGTGAATTCTGCCAGGGGCCAAGGCAGGAGATGCGGCAGCCTTTTTTGCAGGAAGGCAGCCCCTCTTGCCTGGAATAGCAGCCTGGCAAATGCGTCGTATATCCATTGTCTGGATATGGCTTCCCATGAAATCTTCAGTCACACAGGATCTGACGGCTCGTCAATGGAACAGAGGCTTGAATGGGCGGGCTACAGGGCTCGTGCCATGGGAGAGAATCTTGCCATGGGGCAGCCAGACGTGGTTTCAGCAGTAAAGGCATGGATGAAAAGCCCTTCCCACTGCGCAAATATAATGTTACCAGTGTTTACCCAGATGGGGGCATCATGTGTGATGGACAGGGCAGGGAGAAGATACTGGAGCCTTGTTCTGGCAGCTCCATACTGATTTGTCCTAAGGGGCTGTCCAAAAATAACTTGGATGATGTCACGCCCAGATTTGGGTCAGGCTGAGTGGCAAACTTGAGTGCGGCTAAACCGTCATCCCCTCTCATGTTAAACGTTCAAAGAGTCTTGTGATAATTTCCTCCAGTAAGCGGTACAGGGTGGCGCAGATGCAAGGCGGAAGACATGAAGGCATACTCCCTGTGCATCCTCGAATGAAGAAGGTTATTGTTTAAGCAGAATGGTTTCCCAAGGCTCAGATGACAAGTGCGTAAGGTGTGGTGCCTGTCTTAGTGTATGTCCTGTCTATAATTCGCAGTTGAAGGAGCGTTTTTCTCCCAGGGGAAAGAACTATCTCCTAAAGCGCAGCACCTTGGACAAAAAAGGCGTTCTCTTTACGGAAACCATAAAGGCTTGTCTCCAGTGCGGTGCATGCAGGGCTGTTTGTACGTCCGGTGCAGACGTATGCTCCTTGATAAGACACGAGCGTGCTCTGCACAGCTTTTTCAGGAGTTTGCCCCATCCTGTTTACAGTGTTTTTGCCAACAGGCCGGTTTCAGGATTTCTGGCCAGGGCAGTAGGCATGCTTCCATCTGGAATACAGGCTGATTCTCAAGAGGAGACCTCAATACATGGGTTCCGTGCCAGTCTGCTGAATGCTGCCAGGGTCTTGAGGCCTCCTGCTCACTCTTTTCTGGCACGTCCGGACCTGTGGGCTGGGAAATTTCGCAGAAGAGCACACCAGGTCAAGCACCGTGGAAAAGCCCCCAGGGTAGCATTTTTTGTGGGCTGCTCCCAGGACATACTTTTTCCGGAAATCCCGGCCAAGATTTCAGCTATCTTGGGCAATGATTTGAAGGTGCCTGTAAAGCAGGTTTGCTGCGGCCTGCCTGCCTGGTCTGCTGGTGCCTATGAATATGCAAGAACAGTGGTGAAGAAAAATCTTCTTGCATTCAGTCAGGATGAATTCGATATCCTTCTTACAGGCTGTGCTTCGTGTGCCTCCATGATAAAAAAGTGGCCCATGCTTTTTGAGAAAGGATCACCAGAGAAGACTGGTGCGAAAAAGATGGCCGGCAAGATCATGGAATTCAGCAGGTTTGCCCTTGAATTTCTCCAGCCTTCCCCCTTTAATGCAGACAAGAAGGTTGTCTTTCAAATGCCGTGTCACCAGAGGTATGATCTGGGTCGTCCCGATGACCCTTTAAGGCTTTTGGAACAGAATCTTGGCAAGCAGTTCGACAAGAGCGAGGTTGGCTGCTGCGGTCAAGGCGGCATATTTGGCATTGTTAGGCCGGATCTTTCCATGAGAATATTTGAGGAGAGCTTTTCCAACATGGGATCAGGCATAAACATGGTAGTAACGTCGTGTTCCGGCTGCTTGATAAGGCTCAAGACAGGATTATCTGCTGGTCGCCAGAAAGGAAAGAAAATCC
>QOAL01000222.1 GCA_003978135.1 Thermodesulfatator sp. | reverse complement strand
AAATTCGGGTTGTTCAACGTGATTGCCGTGGATGGAACAGCGCCCCGGGCACTGGAAGGCCTGCCGCAGCCCGACAGGGTATTCATAGGAGGCTCAAAGGGACAGCTCAGGGAAATAATCAACTTTTGTGCCCATGCTATTCTGCCTGGGGGAATAATTGTGGCAAATGCCATTCTGGAAACCACGGCAAGAAATGCGCCCCTGTTCATGGAAAATGCCGGGCTTTCAGTGGACTCCTGCTCCATATCAGTAACCAGAAGCCAGGGGGCGGGGGGAATAGATGAAAAACTCAATAAAATTACTGTAACAAGAGGCATCAGGAGGAAATAAGGGATTGAATCACGCTGAAACAAAAAGGTCTGGCAGGCTGAACCTGGTTGGCATCGGCCCTGGAGACCCGGAA
Source organism: Thermodesulfatator sp. (assembly GCA_003978135.1). Taxonomy (GTDB): domain Bacteria; phylum Desulfobacterota; class Dissulfuribacteria; order Dissulfuribacterales; family QOAL01; genus QOAL01. The sequence goes on along the minus strand of QOAL01000222.1, from coordinate 4,085 downwards.
CTCGTCACCCTGAAGGCCATAAGAATCCTGGAAGATGCTGATGCCATTGTTGCCCCCATGGCCAGTGCCCGCGGCACCAGCAACGCACTGGAAACGGCCAGGTCCGTGGTTGACCTGTCTGAAAAGGAGATGGTTCAGGTGCATTTTCCAATGAAAAAGGTACATCTTTCTGAAAAAAAACACCAGGACGTAAGGGCAGGCTGGGACAAGGCGGCAGAACAGGTAATGAAGCGCCTGAGCCAGGGGATGAATGTGGCCTTTCCAACCATTGGAGACCCTTCCTTGTATTCCACTGCCTATTACCTCCTGGCCACCCTGAAGCAGAAAAATCCTGACCTTGAAGCCCGGATCATCCCGGGTATCAGCGCCATGAGCAGTTGTTCCTGCCTTGTCCATTCCCCCCTGGCCCTGGGAGACGACCTTTTCTGCGTAATCCCTGCCACCTTTGATGACCAGCGCATAGAAGAGGCTCTTCTTCGCTTTGATTCCATTACCCTTATGAAGGTCCACAGCTGCCTTGCCAGAATCGTGGCAATACTTGAACGCACCGGCCTGCTGGAAAAGGCGATACTGGTGGAAAGGTGCGGGCTCCAGGGGGAGCGTATATTTCCAGATGTTAGGGATGCATTAAACCAAAAGATCCACTACTTCTCCACCATACTGGTAAGAAAGCGGGGGCTTGAAATATTACAGGAACGTATCCCATGAAGGAAAATATCCAGAACCCTGTCTATTTTGTAGGAGCAGGCCCCGGGGACCCGGAACTCATTACAGTCAGGGGCAGGCGCCTTCTGGACCAGGCAGACGTGGTGGTGTTCGCAGGCAGCCTGGTAAACCCGGTGCTCCTTAAGGGCCTTCGCGCAGAAATCCATGACTCGTCAGGAATGGATCTGGACCGGGTAATACAGGTCATGTCCGGAGCCCAGCAACAGGGCAAGAAGGTAGTACGGCTTCACACAGGCGACCCTTCCATCTATGGTGCAATAAGGGAACAGATGAAAAGGCTGAACGGGCTTGGAATTCCCTACTGTGTAGTACCCGGCGTAACCTCGGCTGCTGCATCTGCCGCCTCTATAAAGAGGGAGCTTACCTGCCCGGGAATAAGCCAGACAGTGATATTTACCAGGCGCGCAGGCCGTACCCCTGTACCCCGGGGAGAGGAGATCAAGGCCCTTTCCCAACACCAGGCCACCATGTGCATCTTTCTCAGCATAGCAATGATCGAGGAACTGGCAGAGGAGCTCATTTCAGGTGGTTATCCGCCCCGGACCCCTGTGGCGGTGGTGGAAAAGGCATCATGGCCTGACGAAAAAATCATTGAGGGAACCATTGAAGATATTGCCTCCAGGGTGAAAGCCGCAGGAATAAAAAAGACAGCCATGATCATGGTAGGGAGGGTCCTTTCCATGGAAGGCGGCAGGGATTCCAACCTGTACCACCCGGAATTTCATCATGGCTACAGGAAGGCCAGGGATTGAAGATTGCAATACTGGCCATAACGGACAAGGCACAAGAACTTGCAGACATGTTGGCCGGCAGGATGGAAGAAGGCGCGGTCGTTATGAAATGCAGGGGCAACACTGTTGCTGCCATACAGCAGGCATGGAGACAGTTTGATGCCCTTATCTGCATCATGGCAACCGGCATAGTAATACGGGCCATTGCTCCACTCGTCCTGGATAAAAAAACCGACCCGGCGGTGCTGGTAGTCGACCAGAATGGCAGATTCGTAATCCCCGTTCTTTCAGGCCACCTGGGCGGTGCAAATGATCTTGCCCTTAAGGTGGCAAGGCACACAGGGGGGCAGGCCGTAATAACTACTGCCTCTGATGTTTCAGGACACACTGCCCTTGACCTGTGGATCAGTGCTCACAGGCTGCAGATCTCAAACCCCGGGGCCATGGCCCCGGTTATGGCAAGGCTTGTGAACACAGGAAAGCTCAATATCTATTCAGATTGCGGCCTGCCGGAGCTGCCTCCGGACCTGGCCCGGATCTTTGAGAGGGAAACTGCTGACATTGTTATAACCATCAAGGCTTCTGGCGTAGAAGAGCGCCAACAGGACCGGATCTTTTTGCATCCCCCTGCCCTGGTGGCAGGCATTGGCTGTAACCGTGGCACTGCTGCTGAAATGATTTCCGCCGCAGTCCAGGAAACCTGCCTCCAGGCAGACATTGCACAGGAAGCAATATTCAGGATAGCCTCCATTGACATAAAAAAGGACGAAAAGGGACTTGTTGAATTTGCGCTCCAGGCAGGGGTTGAGCTCAGATTTTTTTCCGCAGGGCAGCTCAATACTGTTCATGGCATAGAACAATCAGATGTTGTAAAAAGGGCAACCGGGGCCAAGGGCGTGTGCGAGCCGGCTGCAATACTTGCATCCGGGGGCGGAACCCTCCTGGTGAAAAAACAAAAATGGAAAGACGTAACAACAGCAATAGCCAGGGTCACCTGGCCGTGGTGGGAACAGGGCCAGGGCCGGTAGACCTGATCTGTCCCAGGGCCAGGGATGCCATTGCCGCGGCCCAGGTTGTCCTTGGCTACAGGACTTACCTGGAGCTGATATCAGAGCTCCTGAGGCCAGATCAGGAAATAACAGGATCGGCAATGATGCAGGAGGTGGAGCGGTGCAGCAAGGCACTCGATCTGGCATCCCAGGGAAGGTCCGTGGCCCTGGTTTGCGGGGGGGACCCAGGGATATATGCCATGGCTGGCCTTGTTTACCAGCTTGCCCGTACTGAAGGGCAACCTGTTGATATCGAAATAATACCGGGAATTCCGGCACTTAGTGCCTGTGCAGCACTTCTTGGTGCTCCGTTGATGCATGACTTTGCAGCAATAAGCCTTTCTGATCTTCTTACCCCCTGGGAAATAATAGAAAGGCGGCTGAAACTTGCGGCTGAAGCAGATTTTGTAATTGCCATCTACAACCCGGCATCGAAAAAGCGCAGGGAACATATCAAAAAGGCAGCCACCATGATCCTTGAACACCGGTCACCTGATACGCCTGTCGGCGTGGTCACGGCTGCCTACCGATCAGGCCAGTCGATCCAACTGGTAACACTTGACCAGCTTGCCAGGGAGCATCTTGACATCACCATGCAAAGCACGGTTATAGTCGGAAATTCCAGGACATTTACATGGAACAACCGAATGATCACTCCCAGGGGATACGAGGACAAATATGCTATCTGAAAAACGGGGGATTCCCTGTTTTGTCCTCATGGCCTGGAGACACGCGGCAAATACCCCCTTGGACAACTAACCCCTTGAAGCGGCCTCGTGTGCCTCGCTGATCCTTTTTTCAACATAGAGCAGGAGTTCCTCGTCCCAAGTTTCAATGTCAAAGCAGCAGGCATCCTCGCCCAGCAGGCCGCCTGGGACAAAATCTCCCCTTTCGTCTGGGTCTTTTATCATATCCCCGTAAAAACACACTGAAAGCCAGCGGTTTTCAGGATTATCGTCGATAATATCCACCATTACAAAAAGGGACTTGTCTTTCTGATTTTTGTGGGTGCCTCTTAGGGAATGGGACACACCAGGCCTTGACTTGAATGACAGGATAACTTCTGGAAGCCTTTCCAAAAATTCTTTCAGGCGCAAAAAGGCCTTTTTGGTCTTGGCCTCGGTATCCTTCCACTTGTTCAGTAATACATCCAGTTCCTTGAATTTTCCAGCCTCAGCCATGACATCCTCCCTCAACAGATTTTGGTCATTTGTTAAATTATAGCGGAAGAAATGCAGGCGAACAACTGATTGAGCACAAAAAATTATGCCGGATAAATCCGGAAATTCGTATTTTTGCTCACGACGAGTGGAGCTTAAAAAAATCTTTTTTAGGCAGGTCAATGACTAACAAGGATATCTAATGGGGAACATTTCCAGTTTGTGCTTATGGCGTGGGGACGAGCAGTTTCTTTCAAGATTCACCAACAGCCGCTGTGCGGGCTACATACTCTTTCTGGATACGTACTTGGACAATCTTACAAACTTGAGTGCGGCCAAAACTGGCTTCCCCTTGGTGAAATCTTGAAAAAAAACTGCTTGTCCCTGTTCGGAGCCCTTAGCTCGTGTCCATCCAAAAA
>QOAL01000019.1 GCA_003978135.1 Thermodesulfatator sp. | reverse complement strand
GCACCACGTTTCTGGCCCTTAGAATCTCAGAGGCCTGAAGTATCCTGTCTTCATCACCTTCCGGCAGAACAATATGCCGGACTTCCTGCCTGGCCCGTTCAAAGAGGCTGTATTGAAACATGAGCGGTGTTACTATTTCTGACCTGGAAACCGCAAGGCGCTGCCGGATTTCTTCTATATTGACAGTGGATTCAAATGTGCCAAGGGCTATATCCACCTTTTTGGGATTGTCCTTGCTGATAAGGGCGGGCACCTGGCTGGCCTTCATGGCTGACGTGAACGTATCATCCCGGGCACTTATGATAGGTATGGATGCCTTTCTCAGGCCGCTGATAAGACGCGCCACCCGTGGACCCGGCTCCAGGCCTCCAGTAAGCAGGATACCTGAAATATTGGGAAATGTCTGGGAAAAAAGGGTGGTAAGCGTACCCACCACAATATCCTCCCTGTCGCCGGGAGTAATAATCAGGTCACCGTCTTCCAGATATGAAAGGTAATTGTCCAGGGTCATGGCAGCTATCTTGAACTGCCTGATAACACGGTTTAGGCCGGAGCGTTCCCCATGGACAAAACTGCACCCAAGACCCTCCATTATCTCGCCCATGGTAGGTGATGCCAGTTCCGGGACCTCGGGAATCACGTAGACCGGCACGTCTCCCTTTATTTCCTGGTTGATACTTTCCCAGACTGATTTTATCAGTCCCTCTGATACCCTGTTGACAATTGTGGCTACGTTGAAACATCCTTCTGATTCAATGGAGTCAAGAACTATCTTCAGGGATTCTGTTATCTCCCGCTGCTGTTTATCTTTGCCGGAAAGGACACCCAGGATGGGTGAACCCAGGTTTTTTGCTATGTTTATGTTGGCATCCACGTCAAAGCCGGTACTGATACCAGAAGATTCAAATCCTTCACAGAGCACAAATTCAAACCTGTCCCTAATATTGTTGTATCTTTCTATAATGGCCTGGACGATTTCCTTGAACTTGCCTTCTGCACCAAGAGCATGGACTTCCTCTACTGTGAAGACATGGGCATCCTCGTAACTGATATCCAGGTTGTATCTGTTCAGTATCAGGCTGAGATCATTGTCGGGTTTTTCCCCGCTTCTTATGACAGGCCTGAAAAAACCAACCCTGCTCACAAGCCTGGTTACAACCTCCATGAGGCCAAGAGTTACCATGAGTTTCCCGCTTTTTGGTTCAAGTGCGGTTACGTATATGCTTCCGGTCCTTTTATTCTGCGCCATAATTCTCAGGGCTCCATTTGGAAAAATATTTCCGGTTTTTAGATAATCTGATGCTATTTTTTCCTGCTGTACCTATTTTTTTAACTGGTTGATATTATTGCAAACAGAGTAGCAATTTTTTCAGGAAGCGATTCTCAGGAAAAACTGTGAAATTTTAAAGATGCAATCAAGTAACTGCCCTTTTATCAAATGAAGAGTTACTTTTTACTGAAAAACTGCCAAAGAAACATTTTAAGATTTCAAGGTCTGCATTGCCGTCCCCATGATATACAGATTCCTGAGAAGGATACACCAACATAGACCTTCTACCATCAAAGACGTTATTTATTAAACTACCACAAAAGCATGTACATGGGAATCGGGAGCATTTCTTTCAAGATCTACCGAAAACCACTGTGCAGGATGCATATCTTTCTGGATCCATGCCCGGACAATCTTACAAAATTGAGTGCGGTTAAACCTGGTTTGCCCTTGGTAAAATCCTGGAAGAAATGTCTCGTTCCTATCCGAAGCCGTCAATTCATAGGGATGGATCAGCAGAGTAAAGAGCCTGTTCCTGCGTTACAAAAAATGATCGGGACAAACGGGGAATGCTCCCCTTCCCTTAGCCCCCTAATCCCGTTATCCTTCAACAGTAGCCCATGAAACTCCTGATTAACATAAGAGAACGCCTGTACATCCTCAATTATCTTGGGGCACTTCTCACCATTACAGGCGCCTTCATGTTTATTCCCCTGGTGCCATTCTTCCTGTATGACCAGCCCTCTGGCACAGGTCTTTCAATCCTGTCTTTTGTAATACCAGGAACCATTTCCATACTGACAGGCCTTATCCTCCAGTTCAGTTTTCCTTTCAAGGCTCCTTCCCTGAGAGGAGCCATGATCATAACTGCCCTGGGCTGGATTATTGCCGGCCTCTTAGGAGGGGTTCCCTACATGCTAGGCCTGCATAAATCCTTCATTGATGCCTTTTTTGAATCGGTCAGCGGCTTTACCACAACAGGTATTACTGTATTTGAAGGGCTGGATCAGATGCCACGAAGCATACTTTTCTGGCGCTCCTTTACCCAGTGGTTAGGCGGCCTTGGCATTCTGTCTTTTTTCATGGCAGTAAGCTTTAGGGGAGGGAGTACGGCAGCGGCCCTTTTCAGTGCAGAGGGACACAAAATTGATATCTCGAGGCCTGTGCCCGGCATCTTTCATACCTTGATCATATTATGGAGCATTTACACGGCATTCACCCTGGTCTCTTGTTTTGTTTTCTGGCTCACTGGCATGAGTGGCTTTGATGCCATAAATCACTGTTTCACATGCATATCAACAGGAGGTTTTTCTACACATGATGCAAGCCTGGCCTGGTGGCAGCAAAACGGGACAAAAAACGCATGGCTTATAGAATTTTCAGCGGTGATTTTCATGTTGGCAGGTGGCACCAATTTCCTAATTCATTACAGAATACTTACCGGCGACGTGAAATCGCTTTTCCGTGATTTCGAGATGAGGTGGTACTGGTCCATTGCTGGAGGTGCGGTTTTCCTGGTGATAATGGATCACATTGTAGCATTCAACCTGCGAGAACCTATGGGTATCACGCATCTTTTCAATATATTCAGGACGGCACTGTTCCAGGTAAGCTCCCTGATAACCAGCACGGGTTACCTGACCACGGATATCAACAGTCCCTTTTTCCCTGATATGAGCAAACAGATACTCATGATATTAATGGTAATTGGAGGATGCGTAGGATCAACTGCCGGAGGCATAAAAATCCTGCGGGCAAGCATTCTGTTCAGGACGATTTCGGTAGAAATCCGCAAAATCAGCAGGCCGAGAAGAGCTGTGATGCCCATAGTCATTTCAGGAAGAATAGTGAGCCAAACAGAACTGCAGAGGATTACAGCACTTCTCTGGAGCTGGCTCCTCATAATAGCTGCCGGGGCATTTGTCACATCATTCCTGTCCGACCTGGATCCGTGGCAGGCCTTTTCAGGCATGGCATCTGCCATGGGGAACATGGGGCCGTTTTATTTTACTGTCCACAAAATGGCGCAACTCCATTGGCTGATAAAGCTCACATATATCTTCGGAATGCTTGCAGGAAGGCTCGAAATCTTACCCCTGGCAGTCCTTTTTGCAATCTACAGGAGGAGAATCTGATGTTTATAATAGTAGCAGGAGGAGGAATCGCAGGCTCTACCATTTCAAGACGCCTGCTTGACCTCAAACACGATGTTGTTGTCATAGAAAAGGACAGGGACAAGTGCGAAGAATTGTATGCCCAGACCGGTGTAGTAACTGTCCACGGAAACGCCAAAAATATAGAGGTCCTGCAGGAGGCTGGCATACACCGGGCAGATGCAGCGCTTGCTGCCTTGTACAAGGATGCTGATAACCTTACCTTTGCACTCCTGGCTCATAGTGCCAATGTACCGAGAATAATCGTCAAAATGAGAGATCCTGCATACGAACAGGCATATTTAATGGCAGGCGCAAGCAGCATATGCGATATACACTCCATGTTCACCAACAAGGTTCTGAACGAGCTTGAAAGTCCAAAGATCAAGATCATAACAGAAATCGAACAGGGCAAGGCGCAACTGATAATGTTCGAGCTCCCTGGCAATCTCCCCAAACAGGGTATCAAGGTACAGGACATGGTAAAAGATCCGGCTTTTGCAAGGGACTGTGTGTTTGCAGGGGTGATAGACGAACAGAGAGAAAAAATAGTGGTCCCCAGGGGCAGCGACAGACTCTATCCCGGCAGCAAGGTCTTCATGGTAGTGGGGGGAAGCGGTATTGCTGCCATTGAACAGTATCTGGAGAACATGGAAGAATCCGGCTGACGTCTTTCTATCCACCTCCTTGAGGAAGAGTATTCCCTGTTTGTGCTCATGGCCTGGGGACTGTGGGAACGAGCAGTTTCTTCCAAGATTCACCAACAGCCGCTGTGGGGGCTACATACTCTTTCTGGTCACATACTCTGACAATCTTACAAACCTGAGTGCGGCTAAACCTGGCTTCCTCTTGGTGAAATCTTGGAAGAAACTACTCGTCCCTGTTCGGAGCCATTAGCTCATAAAGGCAAAAGAGGAAGCGAGCATATTCCTGACTTTCGAAAACAAATGGAATAATCAGGGAGTGCTTCCCTTCCTGGGAGAAAGTCCATGTCCCACACTTAGGGGCTGTGCAAAAATAACTTGGCGATTTCGCATCTCATCTTCAGGGCATCCTTAGCCGAACTTCAATCAT
>QOAL01000173.1 GCA_003978135.1 Thermodesulfatator sp. | reverse complement strand
ATGGATGGAGGAATGTCCAGAAGCTTGGTGGTCCTGGCCGAGTACTGGGCAACAACGCTCAGCACACCGTAGCTCCTGGAGCCTGGCGCGCTTACTATCCTGTCTGCAACCTCTTTCTGGAACAGGAGAAAGGCCTCCTCTATAAACCTGGACTGCCTGCACATACTGAATACCACCTGAGTGGAAATGTTGTAGGGCAGATTGCCAGCCACAAGGAGCCTGCTTCCTGTTTCTGCCGCCAGGGATTCATAGGAAATTTTTAGAATATCACTGCTCCTCAAATCCACATTTCCAGGAAGCCCCTGTGTCTGCGCGTGCCATTCCAGCAGCCTCTGATCAATTTCCAGGGCTATTACATTCTTGCATCTTTCTGCCAGGGCCCTGGTGAGATTTCCAGTGCCAGCACCCAGTTCAATTATGAATCTGCCTGCTTTCCTACAGGCAAGATCCGCAATTTTTTCCACGGTCCCTTTATGGACCAGGAAATTCTGACCCAGGTTTTTTTTGGGCACGGGGACAGGGTTGACAGAATCGCTCATTTTTTTATCAGGCCGTGTGGTCATGTACGGAAGAGGAGTCGTCCTGGGCATTCTTTTTCAAGAATTCTTCCTGGATCTTTTTCTGCCTTTTCAGGTAAAAATTCAGTGCTGCGAAATAAAAGATCATGCCCACTGGAATGGCCAGGATTACACCTCCTGCAATGAGGCAGTACATGATATGAGCAAATTTTACAAAGAGCATCTTTGCTGCCTCTATAAATCCGGCATGTTCCAGCTGGTTCAGCATGGATGACACCTGTTTCCAGGTAATATGTACCGGAGTAATCCAGGTACCAACTCTCCATGCAAGGTAATACTGCACAGGAATGGTAAAAGGGTTGCTCACAATCCAGTTGGCAATAATCGCGGCTACTATATTCCCCTTGAATATGGTGCACAAAAGGATGGTCAGACTGGTGTGAAAAGGTATTGTAGGAGTAAATCCGATAAATGCACCAATGGCTACACCCCTTGCCAGGACAAAGGGATTACCCTGGAGACGGCGCAATTTGTTCCAGTAATAGCTGAAAGACAGCTTGTGTCTTGGTTTTGTCGCTTCATCAGTTTTCATATGCCATGGAAGCCTTTATTACCAGACAAGTGAAATTCAAAAAACTATTTTTTTCTGGTAGAATATTTGAAATCTACGGATTCAGGAGCATCACATGACACAAAAATCGGTTCTCTTATTCTCAGGGTCCCCGAGAAAAGGGGGAAACAGTGAACTTTTGGCAGACTCTTTCCTGGAAGGAGCAGCAGATGCAGGCGCAAGGGTGGAAAAAATCAGGCTTTACAAAAAAGATATATGGCCGTGTATTGAATGCGGCGGATGTGATGAGACCGGCCAGTGCGTGCTCCAGGATGAAATGATCGCCCTCTATTCATCTATAGAGGATGCAGATGTCATTACTGTTTCCTCCCCTATTTTCTTTTACAATATTACATCTAAAACCCAGGCACTTGTGGAGCGTTCCCAGGCTATGTGGGTTAGAAAATACGTACTCAAACAGAACGATACCCACGGTAAAAAACGCCAGGGCATATTTCTTTCCGTGGGGGCCACCAAGGGGAAACTCCTGTTTGATGGAGTAATACGTGTCATGCGTTATTACTTTGATGCCATAAATGCTGATTTTGCTGGCGCACTGCTTATAAGAGGAGTTGAAAAAAAGGCGGAAATAAAGGAACACCCTTTTGCACTTGATAGGGCGCGGCAGCTTGGGCAAGCTATTGTATCAGGACAGGATATTTCAACCATGGAGGATATCTGGACGCCTGGAAAAAAATAGAACCTGAATTCTGCAATTGGCGAGTTTGCCCAAGATGCAGGGCAGAAGGGGGCAGGCATACCCTGGTATTTCAAGCCCCTGAAAACACGGCAGGTTGGGTGAAATCGCCAATCCCGCAGGATATAGAAGGTATTTCGGAGGAACACATGGAGTTTCAAGGTGGAGTTATTGAAGGTGTGCTGGTTAAATCTCTTTCAAAATTTCTGGATTCAAGGGGCTGGCTTTGTGAGCTTTTCAGAAAGGACGAACTGGAGCAGGAAGATTTTCCACAGATGGCCTACTGCTCCCTGACCTACCCAGGCATTGTAAGAGGGCCTCATGCCCACAGGGACCAGACAGATCTCTTCTATTTTCTCGGCCCGGGCAATTTTGAAATAAGGTTATGGGACAATCGAAAGGAATCCAATACCTATGGAAATTTCATGAAGTTTTATGCAGGTCAGGACCGGCCCAGATTTGTGTTGGTGCCTCCAGGAGTGGTGCACGGCTACCGGGTAACAGGTACAGAGCCCGGGCTTGTATTCAATGCACCCAACAGGCTTTATGCAGGCTGGAATAAAAACGAGCCTGTAGATGAAATCCGCTACGAGGAAAAAGAGGATAACCCCTTCACATTCTGATTTTCTGGCATGGAAATGACCCGAAAAAACCGGCATCTTCTTGATACAAAGCCATCAGCCACCACGTCGCTTGGCCTGTTGGTAATTGAAAAGGGACATGTGGTGGCAGCCTCTGATTCTTTTTTTTCGAATTATTCCTTGCCTGTTCCTGTTAAAAAGCTTTCCAGTCTCTTTGGAAATATACCTGACAAGATCATAGATGACCTGGAAACAGGCAGTGTTTCCTGCACCTACCCTTTTGTATGGCACACCAGCTGTGAAGCCGATGACCTGCCCTGGTTGTTTTGCAGAAACGTGCTACTGCCCTCCCCCGTTAAAGACAATTGGCAATTTTTACTCATTTGCCATGAGGCAGTATCAGAAACGCTTATGACATATTTGCCTGTGGCAACTATTTATTCGGACAGCAGCGCCCCACTGTCTATTAAGCACGTCTCCCCGGCCATAGAAAAATGGACAGGGCTTCCCCCGGAAAAACTGACAGGGGAAGAAAGCCTGTTCAGACTGATTATTCATCCGGAAGACAGGAGCCGTGTTATTGATGCATTGAACTCCGTCACCCCGGAAACATCGAAATTTTCCATTGCTTACCGGCTTACCCACACCAGCGGCAAGATCACCTGGATAAAACAGGAGTTGGTACCGGACGCTTCTGCAGCCAATGGAGCCCATCATCTTTTTCTCCTTACAGATATCACTGCCGTAAAGGAAAGGCAGCTGGCCCTTTCCCAGGCAGAAGAGCGTTACAGGCTTTTTTTTCAGCGAGGTCCATTGGCCATAATGTGCATAGACAGACACGGATTTGTCATTGACTGCAACGACCGCCTGGCACACCTGAGTGGAATGGAAAAGAAGGAGGTCCTGGGGCTAAATACCCTGGCCTCAACCCACCCGGCAATACGGGATTTTGCCAGAGAGGTACTCAGGGGAAGGGATATGAGATACCAGGGTGAATACACCATTCCCGGCACTGAAAGCACCATTATGGTTTCCGTCAGCGCCTTTCCCCTGAGAAACGAGGAAGGTGCAGTGGTGGGCGGGTATGCATTTATAGAAGATATCACCAACCGGGCTGAACTCCAGAGAAGACTTGACGAGGAAAGGGATTTCAACAGGCTTACCATTGAAAGCGCAGGGATACTTGTTGCAGAGGTGTTGAGCAACGGCAAAATCTTAAGGACCAACAACATAGTTCAGGAGATGCTTGGACTTGGTGCCGGTGAATTGCAAAAACACCTGTTCTGGGACATTCTCGGTGATCCGTCCAGAAAAGAGGCGCTGAAAGAGGCCTTCAGCAAGTGCATGACAACAGGACACAGCACAACAATAGAAACTCCTGTAACAATAGATGGCAGGAAAAAGAGGCAGATCTCCTGGAAAATAAACACTTGCCCTGCATCCCTGAAAAAGGGGAAAAATCATGACTCAGACCATCTGATTGTGGTGGGGACTGACATAAGCTCTCAAAGACGCCTTGAAGAACAGATAAGGGAAATCCAAAAAATGGATGCCATAGGAAGACTGGCCGGTGGTGTGGCTCATGATTTCAACAATCAGCTTACAGCTATTCTCGGCTATTGCCAGATGCTTCTTATGGATACAGAGCCATCTTCCCGGACATTCAAACAGCTTCAAATCATAGAAAAGGCGGCCAAGAGGGCCAGCGAGACGACCAACCAGCTCTTGGCTTTCAGCAGAAAGCAGACCCTTCAGCCCAAAAAGGTACTGCTGAACAAGGCGGTCAAGGACGCCTCTGGACTGTTTGAAAGGCTCTTGGGTGAAAATATCAATGTCGAATTTGATCTTTCCGGGGAAGATATTCCGGTTCAGGTCGATCCCGGACGATTCCAACAGGTCCTGTTGAACCTTGCGCTCAATGCCAGGGATGCCATGGAAAATGGCGGTACCATTACCATAACTACAGGAGTGAGAAACAGCTCTGAATTTGAACAATCATCCTTGCAGGAGGGGGAATACGCCCTGATCGAGGTAAGAGACACTGGTATCGGCATGGAGCAGGAGGTTCTGGATAAGGCATTTGAACCCTTTTTCACC
>QOAL01000135.1 GCA_003978135.1 Thermodesulfatator sp. | reverse complement strand
GACCCAGAGCTGTGCCAGCGCATCCAGAAGGGGGGCGGCAGGCCTTTCCTCCATGCGTGGTGTGCCCGTAAGGATTGTAGTTCCGTGTACAAGGGATGCCAGGGAAATGAGAAACCTTATGCCCGTTCCATTGTTTCCCATGAAGATCTCATCCCGGGGTTCCCTGAGATTTCCGCCTGTACCCTGGATCTTCCAAGAGTCAGGCTGACTGTCATCTATGTTTACTCCAAACTTTACCAGGGCATTTCTGAGCAGTCTGGTATCTTCGCTGTCAAGTGCTGAGCCGAGAACTGATTCACCTTGTGAAAGAGCGGCTGCAACCAGGGCCCTCTGGGTTATGCTCTTGGAGCCTGGAACTGTTATTTCAATAGTCATGATCTCTTGTTATTTCACCTGTGCCTGAATAAGTGCCTTTCTCATTGCATCAAAGGGCGCCTTTTTGCCTGTCCAGAACTCAAACTGGGCTGCCGCCTGGTGCAGGAGCATTTCAATGCCCTCTACTATGATGCACCCAAATTCTTCCGCATCCTGAAGAAGCCTGGTCTTTTCTTTTCCGTAGACTATATCCATGACCACGGAAAACTGTTTTAGAAGCTGTTTCGGGACCGGCGAGATGCCCCTGAGCTCTCCCATGCCTACCGATGTGGTATTAACAAGGATTGCTCCGTTGATACCGGAAAGATCATCAAGACCTGAAAAGGAACAGCCAAATTCCTCGGCAAGCCTTCCGGCCTTTTCCTTGGTTCGGTTGGCTATGTGTACCTTTGCCTTTTCTTTTAAAAGCCCGAATATTACAGCCCTTGCCGAACCCCCTGCACCCAGGACTGTCACTTCTGTGTTTTCAAGGTCAATCACTGCCTTTAATGCCTTGACTGCACCTATCCAGTCGGTATTTGTGCCACTAAGAACGCCATTACTGTTCCTGACCGTATTTACTGCCCCGATCCTTTTGGCAGTTTTATCTATTTCGTCCAGGAATGGCATTATGGATTCCTTGTGGGGTACTGTTACGGAAAGCCCCTTTATGCCAATGGTTCTAACTGCCTCCACAGCCTTTTCAGGAGAACCGGTTTCAAATGCCAGGTATACTGCATTAATGCCTTTGTGCTGAAATGCCGCGTTATGCATGGCAGGACTCAGGCTGTGGCCTACCGGTTTGCCGATTATTCCGTACAGCTTTGTTGCAGCATCAATGTGCAACAGACTAGTTCTCCTTTCCGGAAATCTTTGCCTTTACCCAGTTCAGCAGACTTCCTGCGGCCAGAATAAATCTGTCCCTTTCAGACAGGTCCAGTCGGGCCTGGAAGGTGTCGCCAGATGAACTTTTCACCGTTACCGTCTCGGCGCCTGAAAGAAGGGCCATCCTGATTCCCGGAATTGTTATTTTTTCCCCTTGCGAGATCCTGTTATAGTCATCAGGGTTTTCAAAGGTCATGGGTACTATGCCGAAATTGATAAGGTTGGCCTTGTGGATACGCGCAAAACTTTTTACCAGCTTTGCCCTCACGCCTAAATATCTTGGGGCCAAGGCTGCATGCTCCCTGGATGATCCTTGTCCGTAGTTTTCGCCTCCAAGGATGATAACAGGCGCCTGACTTTTTGCCCTTTCCGGAAATTCCGGGTCAATGGCAGAAAAGACATATTGGCTGATGGCAGGGACATTGCTTCGCAAGGGCAGTATCTTGCTCCCTGCAGGCATTATGTGGTCAGTGGTGATGTTGTCCTCCACCTTCAGGGCTACTGTCACCTCCAGGTCATCCGGCAGCGGTTCGAATTCAGGCAGGGATTTTATGTTGGGTCCCCTGATGATTTCAATGCTTGAAGTATCATCTGCAGGCGGAATGATGCCGTTGTCGTTTATAATGTACTTTTCAGGCAGGGCGATTTCGGGAGCGTCCCCCATGTCCCTGGGATCGGTGATCACACCGGTTATGGCAGAGGCAACAGCGGTCTCAGGGCTGCATAAATAGACCTGGTCATTCTTGGTACCGCTTCTTCCTGGAAAATTCCTTGTAAATGTCCTGAGGGAGATGGTGTCTGTGGCAGGTGCCTGGCCCATCCCTATGCACCCAAGGCAGCCGCACTGGTGGATCCGGGCACCTGCGTGTATCAGGTTCTTCAGTGCGCCCTGTACGTCGGCGTTTTCAAGTACCTGCCTGCTGCCGGGGTTTATCTCAAAACTGACGTTTTTGCTTATCTGTCTTGTTTCCAGGGCCCTGGCAGCTGTAACAATGTCCCTGTAAGAGGAGTTGGCGCAGGATCCGATTATTACCTGTGCTACAGGCTTGCCCTGGACCTCTTTTACCTTGACCACGTTGTCAGGGGAGGATGGGCAGGCAATCATGGGCTCAAGGCTTGAAAGGTCAAGTTCAATCACTTCTGCATAGGAGGCGTCCTGGTCTGCTTCCAGGGGTTGCCATCCATCTGCCCTGTCCTGGCTCTCCATGAACTTCCTGGTAATCTCATCAGAAGGAAATACAGTGCCTGTAGCCCCGAGTTCAGTCCCCAGATTGGCAATAGCCCCCCTGTCAGTGACAGATAGAGTCCCAACTCCCGGACCGAAATATTCCATGACCTTTCCTACACCCCCCTTTACAGACAGCCTCCTGAGAAGCTCAAGGATCACATCCTTGGCAGAGACCCAGGGCTGGAGCTGACCCGTGAGCCTGATGCCAACTACCTCAGGCATATTCAGATGAAACGGTTCACCCGCCATGGCCATGGCCACGTCAAGACCACCTGCACCCATGGCCAGCATGCCGCAGCCGCCTGCCGTGGGTGTATGGCTGTCAGAGCCCAGGAGTGTCTTGCCGGGAGATGCAAACCTTTCGAGATGGACCTGGTGGCAGATGCCGTTTCCCGGCCTTGAAAAATATATACCGTACCTGGCGGCGATGGACTGCAGGAACCTGTGGTCATCGGCATTTCTGAAATCTGACTGCAGCAGATTATGGTCCACGTAGCTCACGGAAAGCTCGGTCTTGACCCTGTCAATGCCTATGGCCTCAAATTCCAGGTATGCCATGGTGCCAGTGGCGTCCTGGGTAAGTGTCTGGTCAATCCTCAGGGCAATGGGCTGGCCAGTGGTCATTTCGCCTTCCACCAGGTGGCCAGAGATGATTTTTTCAGTAACATTAAGTCCCATGTGTCAATTATTTTCTCCTTCAGGGTCTTTTATTTAAAAACAGCGTGGATACTAATACAATCATTTTCGGTTTTCCAGTATCTGCCAGGGGCATTCTGCATCCACGGCATGGCCGGAAAAGCGTGTATCCAGCTTCATGACCAATGACTTGGATTTGCTGAGTTCACTTTGTCTCCATGCAGTTTATGCAGATATAAGTTCTTGAGAGCCTGGGTACGGCAAAGGTCAGCTTTCCGTTGTCTGGGATTTGCTGGCGGTTGGTATCTCGGCATCCCTGTGAAGTAGTATAATAAGACGGGAAGGGTTTTTAAGTATGCCTGCCAGTCTTCCTGCATTCGTGCCATTGCCGCAGAAAAGATCCAGCCTGCCAGGACCTCTGATGGCATTTCCTGTGTCGTGGTTAAAAACCACAAGGGCCTCGGGCCTTGGAGTGAACCAGTCAGGCCCTTTAGCTGTTTCAGGCCACTTCAGGATGAGGATACCAGGCATGCCCGGAGGATATACTGATCTGTCCAGGGCCACAGATGTTCCCGGGACCAGGACCTGTCCAAAGCATCCTACAGGCCCTTTGTCTTCCCATTTGAAAAATATGTATCGGGGATTTTCGTACAGGGCCTTTCTGAATTCTTCCGGGTGGTCTTCTGCCCACTGCCTTATGCCCGGCCAGTTGAGATTTTCAGGCGAGATAAGCCCCTGTTGTTTCAAGACCTTGCCAACACTTACATATGGGCGGCCGTTGCTGGCTGCATAGTGGATGAATTTGGAACGGCCGCCAGGCAGATTTATGATGCCTGAGCCCTGGATCTGCAGCTCCAGTACATCCACAGGGGATGCCAGCCAGCATAGGGCCAGATCAGGGCCAAGGAGTCCCTGTTCCTCAATTTCCTTTCTGGAATAATAGGGAACAAGCTGCCTTCCTGCGGTCCGACCGTAGATGGCCTTGGAGGGCAGAGATCTGTCAAAAAGGCGCAGCCTTACCTTGATGAGGCCGGGAGGCCAGGCGTAAACAGGGAAGGCGTATTCCCTTGTGGCGTTAAGGGAGCCTCTGAAAACAGGCTGAAAATAGCCAGTGGCAAGGACCGGTTGCTTCTCCGGTCTGTTCCCGTTTATTATTTCATAGGGAGTAAATTCTTCCTGGAGAACAGTCATTATTACGTGGGGTGAATTCTGCACCCTGAAAAGGTCTTTAAGCCTTTCCAGGCTCAGGAGCAAGGCCTTCCGCGGTATTGGAGATCCATACAGGAAAAAGGCTTCCTTTTCCTGCCTGTTTTCCAGGATGCGAATACTGTTTTCAATGCCTTTTAATATGAGCCGCCTGTCCTGGAACCTGCCTGAGATTTTTACGTCTTCCCATGACAATTTTTCCA
>QOAL01000086.1 GCA_003978135.1 Thermodesulfatator sp. | reverse complement strand
TAAAAGAGACCCTGCTCCCCTTCATTGCCGCCTTAGAAATACGGTCTCTTCCTGCTTCCATTTCCTTCATGTAGCCATCCATGATTTTCCTGAAATCAATGTCCTTCTGTTTGTAGCCGGGCGTGTCCACATTTGCGATGTTTGAGGCAAGCAGTGCATTCCTCTTGGATCTCAGCTCCAAGGCCTTCTGGACAATGTCAATGGTCTTTCCAAACAGAGTTTTCACGTAGTCCTCACAGTACCAGTCCCATCTTTCTGTATTCTGCCAATTTATTCCTGAGGGTACGAACGCTGATCCCCAGGAGACGGGCGGCATGGGTCCGGTTGCCCTGGGTTTTTGAAAGGGCCCTTTTAACCATCTCCTTTTCAATATCACCCAGGTTAAAGGTATCTGGAAAAATACCATTCTTGCCTTCTGAGGCTGTTGTAAATTCCTCCCTCTCCACCTGGTCACCCAGCAAGTCCTGCAGCGTCATGGTATTCCCTGTTGCCAGCAGTACGCCTCGTTCAACTATGTTCTTGAGTTCCCTTACATTTCCCGGCCACTTTCTTTCTTCCAGTCGTTCTATGACACCTGTTGCAAAATCCAGCCCGTTTTTTCCATATTCCCTCACAAAATGTTTCCTGAAATGTTCAGCCAGGAGGCTTATATCCTCCTTTCTTTCCCTGAGGGCCGGTATCTTCAGTGGAATAACATTCAGCCGGAAGTATAGATCCTCCCTGAACTTGCCCGCCCTGACTGTTTCAAGCACATCCCTGTTGGTTGTAGCGATGATTCTTACGTCCACTGGAATAGGTGCACTTCCTCCCAACCGGTCAATCTCGCCCTCCTGAAGCACCCTCAGCAACTTTGCCTGAAGGGCAAAGGCCATTTCTGTAACCTCGTCCAGCAGCAGCGTTCCCCCATTTGCAAGCTCGAATTTTCCAGCCTTTTTCATCACTGCCCCGGAAAAGGCCCCTTTTTCATGCCCAAAGAGTTCCGATTCCAGGAGGGTCTCTGGCAAGGCAGCACAGTTAAGCGCCACGAACGGCCCCTTGGCCCTGTCACTTCTTTTATGAATAAACCTTGCCAAAAGCTCCTTGCCCGTGCCGCTTTCTCCCTGAATCAGGCAGGTAGCCCGACTCCTGGCCACGCTTTCTGCCTGCTTCAGAAGCCGTTCCATTTCCGGGCTTCTGGTCATTATCCTGTATCTGTCATTATTTGCTGATACATTATCCTTTTCTTTTGGCTCCCGGTGGCCGGGACCTTGTTCCTTCATACCCGGAACTGACTGTTCCCCTTCAGCCCTGGCTCCTGCCTTTTTACGGGCCGAGGTTTCCATTGCTGCCTTAACCACAAAGCCGAGGACCTCGCCCGACCACGGAGGCAGCCTGAAATCCAGGGCGCCTGCATTCATGGCCTGGGCTGCATCCTCCATATCTGCATTGCGGGCCAGTACCACTACTCCTGTACTGTCACCTGCCTCTTTTTGAGCGTGCAAGAAATCCAGAACATCCAGGGATGCCGGGTCATGTATCACAATGATCAGGTTGAATTCATTTCTGGAAAGGATCTGCAGACCGATATCCATGTCAGGGGCTGCCGTAACCTCTATGCCCATGGCTGAAAGATGACCCTGTATCTCCAGGCGTTCCTTCAGACTGCCCCCTACTATCAAGTGCCTTATCTCGTCTGGCATGGCCTGCTGGTGTGGTATCATAATTGTCCCGCCGGACCGGTCATGAATTTGTAGAATGAGATCTCGGACTTGGCGGCCTTTCCCCAGATGCCCTTGTCCTTTTTTGAAAGCTCTTCCCATGAAGGTATAGCCTTCTCAAACCCCAGGGCACCGCTCTTGGCAACTGCCATCCTGAATTTTGCCGATGGGTCCTGGGCATCAAGCCCGGTTAAAAAACCATACGGCACCAAGGCCTTCCTGTACTCAAAAAATCTGATTGCCTCATCACCCCATTTTTTCAATATGTTTATCCGTTTTTCTTTAGATAAAAGCGAGCTGTTTTCTTTATAAATTTTTTCCACCTGGTCCCACTCTCCCAGCTTGATCCCTGCATACAAGGCCTGGAAAACATTCCTGTCATCCGGCTTTCCTGAAATGCTGTCTCTGGCCATGTTGAATGCAGCTGTCCAGTCTCCCTGTCTTCCTGCCAGGGCCGACTTGTAATAAAGCACTACCGGTTGCAGGGCATAATCAGGACAACATAGATCAAGTAAACCAATGGTATCCTGGGCCATGTTGCTTTGGTAAGCCTCAAGGCACTGACCTGTCCAGTCCACCAGGATTTCACATTTCTGGGTTTTGGTGGGCTCTGATCTCCATGCAGTAAAAAAGGCCCTCAACGCCATCCTGGGCAGGCCCACTTTTGAAAAGGCCCTGGCCAGCATATAATAATGAGCAGCACTGCCTAGAGACTTTATCTCTTTTTCGTGTTGAAAATGGTAATCTATAAGGTCGGCATATTTGTTCTCTGAATAGAACCATCTGTCAGCCGCCTCCAGCGCCTTTAATCCCGGGCCGAAGGCCTCCTTTAAACTTGCGGGATCGTTTCTGAACTGCCTGATGTAAATCCAGTACGAATTTATGGCATCAAGGGCTCTGCCCCTGCTGGTCAGAGTCTTGATAAGCCTCACCCATAGTTTTTGGGTTGAGTCTTGGATGTACTTTTGAATCCTGTTTCTGGGCTTTCTTCCCAGATAGGCCCTGCCTGTCCCGGTTACCTTTTCCAGCTTTTCTATATCGAGTTTTTGCTTCAACAACTCCCTGGCAGCAGTCTCAGCAAGTTTGATCACTTCCTGGGAGTATGGGCCCTGCGGACTGGTTTGAATAAAATCATCCGCCAGAATCAGGGCCTCCATGTAATCCTTTTTCTTGACCTTTGTGGCTATCAACTCTTTCCTGACTTCCTGGGTCAGGGGATACTTGGGAAATTTTTTAACTATTTCCCTGAATACCCTCTCTGATTCATAGAGGTTTAAAGGCCTCACCTTGCCCTTTACATACTGTGCCAGCCTCCTCTTTTGGATCTCTTCCATCTGAAGCATCCTGAACCTTGCAAAAAGGGCCTCAGGCTGGGAGCTGAAATCCCTCCTTATGAGTGCATAGTATTTCCTTGCCTTCAGCCAGTCCCCGGCCTTCCGGTATGTCTCGGCTATATTAAACAAGGCTCCGGCCCGGGCTACAGGAGACTTCTTAAGGTTTATGTAACGCACCCACAGCCTAATTGCCTCCTTTGGTCTGCCTTCCCTGTTGGCAATAGCCGCCTTCAGATCGAGAAGTTCCGGAACTTCCACAAGAGCCGAACCGGAAGATTTTTCAATGGACTTGATCACCCTTTTGACCAGGCCAACCTTGCCTTCTTGCAGGGCTTGTCTTGCCAGAAGGACCCTGGTGGTCTTTGCCGCAATACTGTCAGGAAATTGACGCAGAATTTCCCGGTAAAATTTCTTGAGTTTTTCCTGGTTTCCCTGCTTTTCCAGTCGGGCAACCAGGGAATTAAGAGCTGCGCTGGTCCACTTGCTGTCAGGATAATACCTGACAACAATCTTCCAGTGGGCCACGGCCTCAGGCCAGTAAGAGGCAACTGCATAGGCCTCTCCAAGGATATAGTAGGCCTCTGGAATCTTTTGGGACTTTGGATATCTTTTTATAAAGTCCTTAAGCTCGGAAATAAAAGGCCAAACCTCTTCTGCAAGCTTGTGGGGGCTTGCCTGATATTCATGCCAGAACACCTCTATTTCAGGCATGAGCTTTTGCCAGGCCAGTTCATCCGGGGAAAGCTCCTTTATCTTCTGGGAATACACAGGAGAATCAACAAACAGGGGTATGAGCAGACAAGTACAGGCAAAGATACACCACATAAATCCCTGCACCTTGCCCCTAAATGCTTCTTGTACCTTCTGTGCCTGATTTTCACATTTCATGACAAGCCAGATAAAAGCAAGGGCAGTGCCAATGCAGGAGGCGGCTTAATTTGCCTGCCTGGACCATGCTGTAAGGTGTGTGCTGCCTGGCCCTTCCTGCAGGATAATGACGCCTGAAAAAAACTGCTGTTTTATGAAGCTCACAGGCATGGAGCAAAAATATCTGAAGAGACAGTTGGCTGATATTCCTGGAATTATTTTTTTTGTGCTGCCATATCACCAGGCAAGGGAGCTGATTATTCAGGATATATCAAAAATGGTCGCCTTCAGGAGCTTTCAAGGAGAATCAAACATGCCTAATCAGCAGATATTAACCCTTACGAGCAGATAAAGAAGTGCAAGGAGTCCAATGGGCCGGCGGGGAAAACTGTCAAAATTCAGACAGTATCAACCAGCCTTTTTAAGGAGGGACCTGAAGGCCTCTTTCATATCCTCATCCTCCAGGGATTCAAGAAGCCGGAATGCCCGGCTGTCCGGGGCTCCAGACGGGTCCCTTAAAAAATCATCTTCCGCCTTTTCACCCCGGATCCTTGGAAACGCGATCTTTCTGATCCTTTCAATATCCCCGAGTTGAAATCTCAGGTTGCTCAGCCTTGA
>QOAL01000179.1 GCA_003978135.1 Thermodesulfatator sp. | reverse complement strand
GGACGTTCCTGGTTCTGGGATTTTCTTTCATTGCAGAGGGCTATTCATTCTTCATTGCCTTCAGACATAAAAAGGAGGGAGATACTGCCAACCTGGCTGTTCTCCTTGAAGACGGTGCCGCGGTATTCAGCCTGATACTTGCGGCCCTGGCCATAATACTTTCAGAACTTACGGGAAACCATTACTGGGACTCCATAGGCTCCATCGTGGTTGGAATAATTCTGGCTGTTATAGCAATCTTTCTCATCCGGGAAAACCTTGAATACCTCATAGAGAAGGCCTCTCCCGAGGAGATGCAGGAGGAGGTGAGAAAGGTGATTGAAGGCTTTCCCCTGGTAGAGGAAATCAAGGACATCAGGATGATCGTCATCACCCCTGAATCCCACAGCATACGGGCTGAGGTGGAAATCAACGGCTACCTCCTGGTCAAAGAGATGGAACAAAGCTTGAGAGAGGATTTTGAGGAAATACACAGCTTTGGAGATTTCCTGCAATTTTGCGCCGCGTTTGCCAACAGGGTCACCAGGACAGTAGGAGCAAAAATTGATGAAATGGAGGAAACATTAAAGAAAAAAATAACTTACTTGAAACATGTTGACATAAAGCCTTCTTAATGAAATAAAGATATACTTTATTTCTATTTAAACGGAGGATGGCAGCTAATGGCGAAAATTGTAGTGCTGGATGATGTTATGGACGCAGGGATACTCATAAAAAAGATCCTTGAAAAAAAAGGGCATGAGGTCTTTCCCTTCAGCGAGGAAGAAGAAGCCATAAATTTTATAAAAAACAACCCTGTTGATCTTGCCATACTGGACATAAAACTAAAAAAAATGACAGGCGTGGAGGTTTTAGAGGAGATAAACAAGGCCGTGCCAAACATTAAGGCCATGATGCTTACTGGATACCCCACCATAGATACTGCTCGCCAGGCCATGTCTCTCGGAGCTGAAGAATACTGCGTCAAGCCCATTGACAAACAGGAGCTGGAAGAGAAGGTAGCCCAGATTTTGGGATCATGAGATTTCACCCTGTTTTACTGTTATGACTGTATGAACATTTCCGCGTGGATGAAAATCGCCAACAACTTCCAGGGATTTGGGCCTGATTGCCCCTTGGATGTCGGCAAATATCCTGTTTGTTGACTCCTCATGGGAAATGTGCTTGTTCCTGAAGCTGTTCAGATAGAGCTTTAATGATTTAAGTTCCACTATGAATTCGTCAGGTACGTATTTTATCCGTATGACTGCAAAATCCGGATAGCCTGATCTTGGGCACAGGCATGTAAATTCAGGGAAACTGATTTCCACCAGATAATCCCTTTCCGGACTGGGATTTGGCCATGGTTCCAGCCGGGCCTCTCTTATGGCTTCCTGTCCATATTTCATAGCAACTCCTCCTCCAAATCATAAAAAATTGTGTGTATATTCTGCATATTCCTCGTAATACCTTCTGGGAGCATTTCGAGCTTGCCCCGGTTTGAGGAAATGCTCATCCCCAGCGATAAGGACAAACTGAAACTTTTCCGCTCGTGCTTTCACTCAGACATTTGGGATGGAAAATACAGGATAAAGCGGACACTGCTTTTATTTCAAAAAATAAAATCTGGCAAAATTCTATTGTCTTAAAAATTATTAAGTGATAAGGTCAATGTATTGAAATAGTATGTTCTTTTACTGCACTCCCGGAGGCAGTCAAAACATGACAAAGGTACAATACCTGTTTTCCACGCCCGACGGCAACATCCCTGCCCCGGAAACCATATTGACCAAACATATCAAACAGGGAAAGACCCTCGCATCTGATCTCACTCTTAAGACCTATTTTGATGTGTTAAAACAGGTCATTCTGGAAAACTGGACCAAAATCAGCCTCCAATCCAGCGACTTCACCGGGGATATTAAAAAGCTTTTCATTATATGTGAAAAATGCGGCCTGTTCTATCATGTTGCCCGTGCCCGGATCATTACCCAGGACTCGGAAGAGGTGAGCCTTGCCGTGATCACTGCATTTGATGAATCTTCCAGAAATACCTTGAAAAGAGACCATGAAATCCTGGGCCATTTATGGAAGGCACGCAAATTGAAAATGGTACCCAGGCCGTTTTTTATTACTGATGCCCTGCCTGTAACAGGCAGGCAGGATCTGGCTGTTACCGTATCCATAATGGAGTGGTTGAACGATTATCACGAATGGCATTTTACCCGCACTGCAGGCCAGGTTCCGTCATTTTACATAGTTACGTGGCAGCCGGGCAGGGGCATTGTGCGTTTACCTGAAGGATTCAGTGAACAGCTTTTTGAACTGATATCAAGAATTCTTGCCTATTACTTTGATCCTGTTCATCTCTTTCAAATATGCCTGTGGAGTAATCCTGCAGGGGATTTTGTTGTGTCATGGAATAACACCGGCGGCCTTTCGGCAAGGCTCACTACCATAAGGAGATATGCAAAAATTACAGGACAGACGGATAATTTCGACAGCAACGAAAACCTGCTGACAGCCCTTCTTTATCTTTTCCTGGACACTGTCCTCAATATCCGTCTTGACAGACTTGATGGCACTGGCAGATATTTTCTGGCCGGCCATGAATTCCTGCTGCCTACCATATCCGGGTTTTTCCAGGGCCTTTCAGCATTGTTCATAGAGACGGCAATTCCGCGGGAAGTCATGGGGCAATATGTATCTCTGCTTAAGGCCCTGTCGTACCAGGATCTCCGAATACTTTACAGGCCGCTCATGGATTTTTACCGGAACGAAAAAAGACAGGAAACCGGGTTTCTTGAAAACAGCCTGCCCCTCCACTGCAGCCAGCTTGCAAGTGTGCTGGCGGACATGAACTTTCATGACGGGACGGTTCCCCAAGTCTATCTGGCAGCATAGTCTCAGTGGGAGCATCCACCAGTTTGTCCTGTTCACTTTCATAAAGAGTTTGCAGACCCCATAGCGGCTGTTGGTTAATCTTGGAAGAAATGCCCACGGCCCATGAGGACAAACCTGGAATGCTGCCGTTTCAGTGAACAAGACGGTGAACAGGCACCAGCCTCACCTCTTTCCTGATAAGCGGAATCTGCCTGTAAAGCACCTGATATGTTGTCCTGCCGGGATGTCCTATTGCTATTGCTGAACCATGCTCCTTGGCCAGCTTGACAGCCCGGCGAATCTCATAACGTATGTCCCCGGGGGAAGTGGAATGATCCAGAAACACTGAACGTTGAGCGCAGGGAACTCCCAGTTCCATGGCAACGTCAAAGGCCACTGTGTCCTTGGTAGTCCGGCTGTCTATAAAAAAAAGGCCCTTGCTCTTGATATAGGCCAGTACAATCTCCATGGCCTTTCTGTTAGTGGTAAACCGGGACCCCATATGATTGTTGGCACCAACCGCGCCTGGCACCGAGGCCAGGTCATCCCTCAATGTCTGGAGAAGATGATCAAAATCAAGCTCCAGGGTAAGGACCCCGGGGCCTGGATTTAGTTTTTTGTTTTCAGGCTCCATGGGAATGTGAACCAGTATGTCCTTTTTGCGCTTCCTGGCATATCGGGCCAGATGGACTGTATTTGGCGCAAAAGGCAGAAAGGCAAAGGAAAGGGGTGCCTGAATATCTATGAACTTCTTGTCAATAAAGGCATCATAGCCCATGTCATCAATAAGAATGGCCAGCATCGGCAGCTTGAACGGCACTGACGGCCTGGGAGATGGCCTGTATTTTTTCACAGGGGTATTGGGTGCAGGAGAAAAATTTTCAAAGGGCGGCCTGTCCGAGGGTAAACGTTTGCCTGCCAGGGGCAAAAGATATAAAAGAGCCAGTGGCAGAGCAAGTACAGAAAAGAGCAATATGTTTCTGAAAAGCCCGGGGAATTTGGCAGTTGACTTGCTGGCACGCCCCTTGGCCTTTTTCCTGGAAGCCTTTCTGTTTCCTGCCACTTAGAAGTCTCCTGGAAGAACACAGGAATGAACCGGAACTGCAAAGGACGGTTCCGGTTCCAAAATGCGTGGCTTCACAGCAATCAGGAGCCTTTTTTAGCGCATACGGCCTCCATCTTTGTAAAGATATCCCAGGCCTTTAAAATGCGAAGGGCTTCCCTTAACTGGTTATCATTTTCAAGCTGTTTTTCAGCGGATTTTTCCTTTTCGGATTTTTTCCCTGATTTTTTCTCGTCCTTGCCCTTCTCGCCATCACCCTTCAGGTGCCCCTCCAGGTCCTTCTCCTTGAGAAAATGAAATACATCCCTGGCCTCCTTGGTTTTTTCAGGTATCACAAAGGCAACTTCTATGTCAGGAGTTATGCCCTTTGCCTGAATGGACCTGCCGTTAGGGGTATAATACCTTGCAGTGGTTAAGCGGACGGCAGCACCCCCCTCCAGGGGAATTATTGTCTGCACCGAACCCTTGCCGAAGGTCTGTGTGCCTACCACGATGGCCCTTTTGTTGTCCTGCAGGGCCCCGGCCACGATTTCAGATGCACTTGCACTGCCGCCATTCACCAGCACCACTATCGGGTAATCATGATGAGCACCGTCTGGCTTGGCA
>QOAL01000126.1 GCA_003978135.1 Thermodesulfatator sp. | reverse complement strand
TGCCTTGAGAGTCATCTGGCTCATGGGACATCCTTTACACGCCCCGGTAAGACGTACATTTACTACACCTGTTTCTTCATCAATATCAACAAATTCCACGTCTCCGCCGTCTGCCTGAAGCATGGGCCTAACCTGGTCAAGGGCCTTTTGGATCTTTTCCTTCATTATAAAAAACTCCTCTGTTTAGTTGTGTCCATGAGCATTTTTCGCCGACGAGCAACACAGTCATCGGGCAAAAGGACCATTTATGGATGGACACCAGTTAGCCTGATTTTTCAGTAGATTTTAACCAGTATTATGCAACGTGCAAGGCTCTCCTACGACTGGCTGCTATTTATCCGGCTGCCGGAAATGCCGTGCAAACCTGGCTGCCTGTTTTCTGATATCCGGAGCGGACCACAGGGCGCTTATTACTGCTACCATGTGTGCCCCTGCCTTGACAGCGTGCTCGCTGTTTTCAGGAGTAAGTCCCCCAATGGCACATATGGGAATTTTGAGCTGTCTTCTGGCTGCCTGGAGAAGAGAAAGGGGTGCGGTGACAGCGTCCGGCTTTGTGGGAGAAGGGAAAACCGAACCGAAGGCCACATAGTCAGCCCCCTTTTTTTCCATTTCCCTGGCAGTCTCCAGGTCATTGTAACAGGAAACGCCTATTATTGCCTCGGGCATGATTTCTCTGGCCTCTGCAAGGGGCAGATCTTCCTTGCCAAGGTGCACTCCATGGGCCCTTACTTTTTGGGCCAGCTCTGCCCTGTCATTTATTATGAAAAGCACACCTGATTCACTGCACAGGAGACAAAGTCTTCTGGCAATCTCGTAAAGCTCTTGGTCTGTCTTGGTCTTATCTCGAAGTTGTACTATGCTGGCACCGCCGGAGATGGCCTCACTCACCTTTTTCAAGAGGGTGTTTTCCGGGGTCAACTCAGGGTCTGTTATGACATATAGCCCCTTTAATTCCATGATGAATCGTTCCTTGGTTTTCGTAAGAATATTGCGAGAAGTTGTTCATGTATTAACACGATTCGATCTTTTCACAAAGAGCTATTTCTTTAAAAAGATATTTTTTATCTTTTTTCTTGACGGCGACAAGAAGTCTGGGTAGCATATTTAAGAATGATTCTTAAAAAAAGATTTATATGGCCATAGTTAAAAAGAATAGCAGAGCACATAAAAGTCGAAATCAGGCGGTGACATTGGAAGACCTGAGAAAAATTTTTGAAGAATCAGGCATACGGCTTACCCCTCAACGGCTTGAAATCTTCAAGGAAATATCCAGGGCTAAGGATCATCCTTCTGCTGAAATCCTGTATGAGAGATTGAAAAGGCGCATGCCTACTATTTCTCTTGATACTATCTACCGAACCTTGAGCACATTTGAGAATATGGGGCTTATCAGAAAGGTTCATCTACTCTATGAGCATGCCAGATTCGAACCTGACATGGTACCTCATCACCATTTCATCTGTACCAGTTGCAAGAAGATAATAGATTTTGAGTGGCCGGAATTCGATGCGGCTGATCTGCCTGAAAATATTAAAGAGTTTGGTCGTATTATGGAGCAGCAGGTTGAGCTTCGCGGTTTGTGCAGGGAATGCCTTGAAAAAAAGGGTAACAAGTGAGCACGGGGAACTCAGTGAATATGATAAAAAATTTTTTGTCATGTGATAAGAATGGTTCGTAAATAATAAAAGTTATGCTATAATAATATATGGTCGTAAGGCATTCTCCATGGTTTAGCAAAAGACTGTAACCCCTGAATGAGACCAAGGGGGGTGACGGTCCTAACAAATATACATCAATCAAGGGAGGAACATTTGGAAATGAGATTTTTGGTCGCACTTTCGTTGGTAATTATGTGGATGGGTTGTCTCGCCAATACATTGCTGGCTGGAGAAAAGGTGCCTATGGGGCTTCCTGAAGTGCCTGTTCCTGCTGACAATCCCCAGACACCGGAAAAGATCATTCTTGGCAAAAAGTTGTTCATGGACAAACGTTTCAGTGCTGATGGAACCGTGAGTTGTTCCACGTGCCACAGTCCTGAAAAGGCTTTTACTGACGGACTGCCCATTGCCAAGGGCATTAAGGGGTCAGAGGGCACCAGGAATTCACCTACGGTAATTAACGCTGTCTACTACAAGACACAGTTTTGGGATGGCAGGGCAGCTTCTCTGGAAGAACAGGCAAGGGGTCCCTTTCTGAATCCTGTGGAACACGGCCTGAAGAATTTTGAGCCAATAATTAAGGTCATTAAAAGCGACTCGGAATACCCGTCCATGTTTTTAAAGGCTTTTGGAAGCAAGGACGTGACTATTGAACAGGTGGTGAAGGCCATAGCTTCCTTTGAAAGAACCATCATATCAGGGGATTCCCCGTTTGATAAATATTTGTATGGAGGCCAAAAGGATGCCATGTCTGAGGCAGCAATCCGCGGTCTTGACATTTTCAGGACCAAGGGCAGGTGCCAGGATTGCCATCCAATAGGACAGACAAGCGCCATTTTTACGGACAACAAATATCACAACCTGGGAGTCGGTTTTTCTCTTATTGGACCTGATCTTTTTACTATCGTGGAAAAGGTCAAGAAGGCCAAGGAATCGGGACAGGCACTGGACGATGAAATACTCAGCAGCAGGAAAATATCTGAGCTGGGAAGATTTGCAGTAACCCTGGATTTACAGGACATAGGCAGGTTCAAGACGCCAACTCTCAGAAACGTAGCTGTTACAGGACCGTACATGCACGACGGGAGCATCGAGACCCTGGAAGAAGTAATCGAACTTTATGACCAGGGATGAGAGGAAAATCCCATGCTGGACAGCGGCATTCGTCCCCTGAGGCTTTCACAGCAGGAAAAGGCAGACCTTTTGGCCTTTCTCATGGCATTGACAAGCCCTGAATATGTGCAAGCAAACAAATAAACCCTGACAGCAGTCAGAATAATCCTACAAGGAGGACAATATGAAAAAAAGGATAAGCAGGAGAAGTTTTTTAAAAAGGACGGCTGTTGCAGCAGCAGCGGCCTCGCTTCCCCTAAGCCTCGTTGAATTTTCCTGGGGCAGTGGCAGCAGCCAGAATTTTACCTTTGCATACATATCCGATTCCCATCTGACTCATATCAAGGGAGCCGAATTCGTCCGGAATTTTGATAAGGGGTTGAAGAAGGCAGTTATGGAGTGCAACTTCATGTCGCCAAAACCCGATTTCGTTGTCTACGGTGGCGATTTGGCCCAGCTTGGCAAGAGAGAAGAGCTTGATCACGGTATGGAAATCATGTCCGGTCTGCGGCATCCTCTGAAATGGGTAATCGGGGAGCATGATTATTACCTGGATCTGGGGAAATACTGGCAGGACCACATGGGAAAACTGAATTACAGCTTTGAACACAAAGGCGTTCATTTTGTCGTGCTGAACAGCATCCTGACCTACGAGACCTGGATCAAAAAATGGAAGACGCCCCAGGAGCGCATGTCGAACATGGCGCGTTTGGACAACCCCAATGGTTCCCCGTTTATGGTGGGTGACAAGCAGATTGCCTGGATGAAAAAAGACTTGTCAGGGATTTCAAAAGATACCCCTGTGGTGGTCATGTCCCATTCTCCGTTGTACAAGATTTTCAAGCCCTGGAATTTTTGGACTGATGATGCAGAAAAGGTGCAGGCAGTATTGAAACCATTTAAGCAGGTCACGGTACTTCACGGGCACGTACATCAGATAATGTACAACCAGATAGGAAACATTACCTTTGAGGCCATGATGTCTACATCCTGGCCGTGGCCCTATCCCGTCAGTTATGTAAAGCAGCCCAACCAGGTACCAAAGCTCACCGTGATGATGAATAGGGCGGATCCCTTTCATGAAAGGGATGCAACAGGTTGGTCGATATTAAACCTGGATTCCGGTCGGGTTACCAACCATTACAAGCTTTGGGAAAATACGGACAGGGTGGTCAAGTTTGATCCAAAGCTGGGATACCCAGTGGATACAAAATACCAGGCTCCGGAAAACAGGATTCCTCCACAGGAACATTATTAATCTGAAAGGAGATTAGCAAAAATGGCAAAAAATCTTAGAAATATCGTTATCATCGTGTTTTTGTGTTTGCTCGCGGCTTCTGCCTCTATTTTTGCAGACGAATTTACCGAGGATGACCTGGAAAAATGGAACAAGGAGTTTACAACAGTTGTAAACCAGGGAGAAGCACTGTTTCACAGTAACAAACTGGGCTCAAACACGGTTTCATGTGACATGTGCCATCCCAATGCCACTAATACCCATCCGGAGACCTACCCCAAATTCCAAAAGCAGATGGGGAAAGTAGTTGCCCTGAGAGATATGATAAACTGGTGTATCCAGAACCCCTTAGAGGGTGAGCCTTTGAAGCTTGACGACCCCAAGATGATAGCTCTCGAAGCATATATCACCTATGAAAGGACAGGTAAGCCCCTTGCGCCTGGCAAACATTGACCTTCAACAATAAACACCCAGGGCCTTTGAAATTTCAAAGGCCTTGGGGGTTGTTGTTCTTCACTTTATT